>JAITBM010000016.1 GCA_031283565.1 Rickettsiales bacterium | reverse complement strand
CTCGTCCATAAGGTCTATCGCCTTGTCCGGCAGAAAGCGGTCCGCTATGTAGCGGTCTGACAATTTGACGGCCGCTACTATCGCGCCGTCGGATATCCGCACTCCGTGATGCTGTTCGTATTTTTCTTTCAGTCCGCGCAGGATTGAAATGGTGTCATCGACGGCGGGCTCCTCGATGTACACGGGCTGGAACCGCCGCGCCAGCGCCGGATCTTTTTCAATGTATTCCCGATATTCGTCCAGAGTCGTCGCCCCCATGCAATGCAATTCCCCTCGCGCGAGCATTGGCTTTAGCAGATTGCCCGCGTCCACTCCGTCACCTTTGCCGGCGCCCACCATGGTGTGCAGTTCGTCTATAAACAGGATTATTCCGCCGGCCGATTCCTTGATCCCGTTCAGAACCGATTTCACCCGCTCCTCGAATTCGCCGCGATATTTTGCTCCGGCGAGCAGCGCCCCCAAGTCAAGCGACAGCAGCCGCTTGTTCAGCAGTGATTCCGGCACATCGCCGGAAATTATGCGTCCGGCCAGCCCCTCGACGATAGCGGTCTTGCCAACCCCGGCCAGCCCGATAAGAACCGGGTTGTTTTTTGTTCGGCGCGATAAAACTTGTATGGCCCGCCTGATCTCGTCATCGCGCCCTATCACGGGATCGAGCTTGCCGGATGCCGCCATCTCGGTAAAGTCCGATGTGTATTTTTTCAGCGCCTCGGCTGGTTTTTCTTCCGGATTCATGTCGTCGCTCCTTTTTATATATTATATAGTTTGAACAAATGGAGATTCAAGGGGGGAAAAATCCTATAAATAAAAGCGTTCTTATTATTTTCGGCGCCTCCGAAAGCGGAGCAGTATCCGATAATCAAATTTTTTGAAAAAGGCCTATTGTATAGAGCAGTATCTTGCGCGTGCATTTTTGCCGCCTGGTGTCGCGGCATCCGTAGCCGCCGTCGGCGCACCCAGCTCCGTGATTTGCGCGCCGCCCATCGATATAGCGCCTTTCATTATCCACCGCTTTTGGCAGGGCGTTGTCGGCTTTGGTTCCCTGCGCGGCGGTTGCGAATCCATCATCGCGGTTCCGGAACGACTCGGTGCTGGTTTTAAAAGAATTAAAGCTTGTAGTAAAAGAGTCGAACGCGATGTTTTTTACCCTTGTGGCAAGTCCGGAATCGACATATTTTTTAGTGGCAATAATCGGAGCGCCTCCTGCCGCTGGCACGGAAAGTAACGCAAAAAATGGAAAAATCGAAATTGCAAATCCACGCATGATTTTTGCAATATTATGTCGGAACATAGCGCGTGGAACAATATCAAATCTATTCTTAATAAAAGTTATTGCAATTTATTTGTCAGAATCATATGTGATATGTGTCTTGGATTCTTTATTTATTATTGTAATGAAAATAAGGAAGTCAAATCTTAATTGTCTCGATATACACGTCTGGCAGGTCGTTTTCATAAAGCACAACGTCTCCAGGGCGCCCGTTGGCGGCAAGCCATTCTCTGGCCGACGCCAGGCTGGTCGAGCGAACGAGCTTGTCTCTCGCTATTTCGTCGGTAAAATCTTTTATTCTGTCGGATTTTACTGCGATCACTATGTCGCAGACGCGGTTCGCACAAGCGCCAGCCCGCTTGTGCTGCTCGCCGTGCAGGGCGCCCACCTCGACCATTCCCGGTGTTATCAAAATGAAGCGTTCGGCTCCCTTGATGGCCGCTCCGGTTTCCAAGGCCGAAACAAAGCCGTTGATATTGGAATTGAACGCATCGTCCATGACTGTCAAGCCGCCTTCGCGACGCACTTCCAGTCTGTGCTCAGTCTGCTTCAAAGTTTTAAGTGCTGTTATTATCGCTTCAGCCGATATCCCGAGGCTGTGCGCGGTTATAAACGCAACGGCTATGTTTTCAGCCTGATGGATCCCGTAAATCGGCGCGAATATATCGTGGTTTCCTTCATAATCCAAAGTGAACGACAAGCCGTCTGCCGTCTGAGCCACATTGCTGATTTCTTTTCCAGTAAAGACTATATCGTTCGGCGAGGCGTATTTTTTTATAAATTCCGGCGCGATATTTTTCCCGTTCAGCAGCGTGCGTCCGCCGTTTCTTGCCACATGCGCGGACAGGCGGAATTTTTCCCGCGCTATCCTGTCGGCAGACTTGAAGCTCTCCAAATGCGCGGCCCCGATAGCCGTTATTATTCCAAAGCTTGGATTCAGAAATCGCGCGAGCTGTGGCATTTGTCCGACATCGCCGATCCCCATTTCCGCGACGAAGAATTTTGTCGGGGCGTTGTACTCCTCGCGGATGGCGCGCACTATGCCCATCAGGACGTTTATGCTGCGTTTGGTCGTGAACGATGTGGAATAGGAACTCAGAATATGGTGCAAAATGTTTTTGACAGATGTTTTTCCGAACGAGCCGGTTATGCCTATGACAGTCGGCGCGAATTTTTCAAGCCTGGCTTTTGCCTCGTTTATATAGCGCTGGTTTATCAGCCGATCAACGGGGCTTACTGCAAATTTTGCAATAATCAGAAATGCTGGGGCCATAAGTGCGAGCCCCGCGATGCAATACAAATAGTATCGTCCGGCCAGCAGCGAAGCTGCGACTGCCGCGCACCAAAGAGTAAGTGCGGTGTAAAAAATCCTTTTTGCGCGTCCGGTCATGTTCAGCGGCTTTATCGCGTTTTTAGCCGGATTTTTCTCACGCGCGATCTGCAATGCAAGCGCGGCGCAGGCAATCGCCGGAGCCCATGGCCAGCCCCATGCATGAAACATTGCGGCTGCCGCAGCTGACGGAATGAACACTCGCTTGTCAATCAGCTGTCCGCCATGCAGGGCAAAGCGTAAAAAACGGTCGCCAAAATAATTCACCTGCTGGAAAAATTTCAGACAGAATCTGATCCGCCTGAATCCAAACACAATCGCAAGCGCTAAAACTGCATGAATCATAAAAGCCTCTTTTCAATAACGTAGCATTTTTTCGTATGGAATCAAGCCATAAATTATGTTATAATCGTGCAAAAGGGGAAATCACAATGAAACCACTGGTGATACCGCTGTCGGCAATGCTTGTTATTGCGAGCGGCGCTGGCGTGGAGGCGAATCCGGCTGAAACACGAAGCTCAATACATACGTCAAAGCAAAGGGAAGAATCAATGAATAAACTGGTGATACCAATAACTGCAACAATAACCCTCGCGGCGGGCGACGCGAACGCCGAAGCATATCTGACTATGAAAAACGACGGGAATTATGCGGCAACCCGGATTGACAGGCAGAAAAAGGTTGTAAAATCCGGATGGTACGCGGGAATGAACGGCTCGTTTAATCTTGCCAGTTGGACATACAACTGGAACGATGCCGACCTTGCGGGAACCGACAAGATGTCCAAGAGCCAATCGTTCGGTGGCAACGGCTTTATCGGATTCGGCGGACGGCGCTGGAGGGGGGACTTGGAATTCGGAACAAGGGGGGATTTGTCGGACACAAAGACTTTCAGCGAAGAAATTCCGGGAAACAAGTTTACGAAAGGCGCGATCTACGGAACGATAAACGGCTATTTCGAATTTGCAAAATTCAGCTGGGGCGGACTTTATGTGGGAGGGGGCATTGGGATTGCGCAGGTCTCGACCGCATTCGATGGCGGCGATAAGTTCGCAGTAACAGGCTCTGCCGTTTCCACCAGTCCGTTGGGGCAGGTATCATTGGGCCTTGAAACCCGCATGTCCGAAAGCTGGTCTCTGAATTTGGCCGCGCGCGGCATGATCTATCAGGACAATGGCAAAGTATCCTTAAAATACGATGACAGCGACGGAAATCCGCAAGAGCTGAATATATCGCTCAGCGACATTCTTTCCGTATCGGCGAACCTTGGCTTGAAATATCATTTCTAGGGTTTCAGCTCCACCGCGATTGCGGAATAAAAATATCGTGCCTATGGTTTTTATAAAATATTTTGTGTTTTTTCTGCTTGTTTCTCATGATGCCAAGTAGCTCAGCTGGCGGAGCCAAAATGCTGAAAATCATTGTGTCGTTGGTTCGGTTCCATCCCTAGCCACCAGTATTTTCTTTGATATTTTTCTATATGTGAAAATCTATGTCCGCATCATGTAAAAAAATGTGCGTGCAGTAAACTCTATTGATATGCCGGCTTTTTTGATTCAATCAATGCAAATTTTACGGAATGCGGCTGAAAACAGGCATTTTTCGCGTCAGCTCAAATTGTCGGTTTTATAGTTGCAATCATTGGTTATATCAGCTGAGCTGGTCCGAGTGGACCAAAACTCACCAAAACCAAGAATAAAATCGCCCAAGCGAACTTGGGCAACTTAAATTGTGGAATAAATCCTTATTAACGGCTAGACATATAATTTCAATATGCTATATAAAAATTAAA
>JAITBM010000002.1 GCA_031283565.1 Rickettsiales bacterium | reverse complement strand
GCGCTCGATTTGCCCAAGCGCGTACAGTACAGTGGCGTGGTCGCGCCCGCCCACAAGACGCCCTATCGCCCCGAGCGTTAAATTTGTCGAGCTTTTCAGCGCGAACATTATTTTCTGACGCGCGAACACTATTTTTTTCACGCGCGTCGGACCGGAAACATCGTCGAACGACACCCCGAGCGTGGCGCACATGCCTTTCACCGCCGCAAGCGGAGTTTTTTGCTTTTCCAGTATGTCGCCAAGCAGCTTTTCCAATACCTGTTCTGAAAGATCGCCGCCGCCCAGCTCTCGCCAGGCAGCTATTTTCTTTACTACGCCCGCGATAACATGCCCGTTCGACGGAACGCGCGAGGCAAGATCCGGGGAAAGCCCTGCCGAAACCAAAATCTTGCCGCGGGTCGCGGAATCCGGAAGCGACAGGTCGACCGATAGGCCGGACGACAACAGGGACACCAGCTGGCGGTCAAAGCCGCTTATCTGGGACGGCGATATGCTCGATGCAAGGACCACCGTTTTCTTCGCGTGCACCATATCCGAGATAAGCGAGAAGAACTCCTCGGCAGATGCGCGCTTGCCCGCGATCGTCTGAATGTCGTCCATCATGAACAGGTCGCAGCGCCGAAGCGAATCCTTCCACGCGAACAGGCTGCCATCCTTCATCGAGCGCACAAAGTCCGACACAAAAGCTGATCCGGATGTGCAAACCTTGCGGACGGCGGCGTTTTTTTGCAGCAAATCCAACAGCATTGTCTTGCCGCAGCCGGATGCGCCGTGCATGACCAGCGGAGAGAATGACGCCGATCCCGAAGCGCACTTTTTTATCGCCGCAAGCGCAAAGGCATTTGATTCGGAACAGACAAACGAATCAAAACTGTCATCGCTTGCGGAACAGCGCCGCCCGGAGAGCGCGGCGGAATTTGAGATAACGCGCAGCCGCGGCCGGGCCATCGACACTTCGGCTCCGGCGGCGGCCAGGATGGGGGCAAAGTTCGAGCGGATGAAATCGGCATTGAAACGGCTGGTTGTCACAAGGGTATTGCCGGCAATTTCTAGGGGGGCTATCCATGCATCGTACGCCTCGGAAGGCATAATCGTCTTGATCGCCTCCTTTACGGTAGGGACCGATTTAATAGCCAGTGCCGTCATGTACATTCTCCTTTCGTTTCGATAGAAATTTAGCGAGAGAAAAAGTGAAAAGCAAGATGAACGGGATTGAAAAATTTGGACTGGAAAGCTTGAAATCGAATCGGATTGAATACGAAGTTTAAGGGCTGTATTGACACGGGTTGGTCTATACACGGACGTAGCCGCCATCCACCTTTTTTATCAACCCTCCAAGCTCCAATATTACAAGTTCGCCGCTCACTTCTGATATATTTTTTTTGGCAAGCGCCGTCAATACATTCTCCGACGCCGGAACCGAACCTATCAAATCCAAAAGACCGCCGGAAGTTTCAAACTTTTTTTCTTTTCCGTCAGCCATGGGTTTTTTATCCGGGACCATGTCAAAAAAGTCGGTCGAACCGCGGCATAATTTAGCGCATCCGTCCGATATGAACCGATTCGGCCCTCCCGACCGGGCATCCGACGGATGCCCGGGGATAGCCCACAAAGGACGCCCGGCCCCCAATGTAAAGCCCGCGGTCGCAACAGAGCCGGACTTCTCGTCGGCCTCGCCCAAAATCAGCATTTCCGCCAAACCGGCGACTATGCGGTTTCTCGCTATGAAATTATTCGCCATCGGCTTGAAGCCGACAGGCATGTCGGATACTATCGCTCCGCGCTCAATTATCTCATGATACAGCCGCTCGTTTTCCAACGGCCAGATATAATCCGCGCCGCCCGCCAGCACCGCGATAGTTTGCAAATCGCCCGACGCCCGCAACGCCCCGTGATGTGCCGCCGAATCGGTCCCCATTGCCATGCCGGAAACCACCGCGTAACCGTGCGCCGCAAAATCATGCGCCAAGCCAGACATAAACGCCATCCCCGCCGCAGTCGCATGCCGCGTTCCGACCATCGCCGCCATGCGCTTTTTCAGCGCGGCGGTATTGCCCCGCACGCTCAGTATTGGCGAATGGGCGCGCAGTTTTTTGTAATCTTTCGGAAAATCCGGCGAATCGTCCGACAGATATTTTATTCCGAGGCTGTCCGCCAGATCCATTTCGCGCCGCACGGAATCCATGACATCGCCGGGCACCGACAGGGCTTCCACCGCCCCTTCCGCGCCGCCGAAATCCCGAATCAGCTCATGATACTTAACCGCGCCTATCCCCTTGGATCTAAATATAAGAAGCTTGTAAAATATATCCGAGTTCATTTCTGTTTGAAATTCATTTTAGATTCCGTGCCGTCAAACAATCTTTTTATATTCCCGCGTTCGCGCCATAATATCATGACCGCAAGCCCGGTCGTAACCCAGCCGGCCTGCAAACCCGTATAAAAAGCGCCCGCTATCGCAACCGGCATGGCCGCGAATGCAGACAGGGATGAATATTTTGTGATTGCGAGCGAAACGCAAAAAGCCGCGAGGCAGGCGCCGAGAACCGCAGGATTCAAAATTCCCAAAAAACCCGCGCTGGACGCCACGCCCTTGCCGCCTTTGAATTTCAACCATGCCGGATAGCAATGTCCGGCGACCGCAGCAGCGCCGGCATACATGCCGAACAGGTGAAACGCCGCCGCCGCTTTCAGTGCATCCAATATGGTTACAAGAACGAACATTTTCAAGCCTCCGACCCGAGCCGCGTTCGTGGCGCCTATGTTTCCGCTGCCGATCTTGCGCAGATCGCCCAGTCCGGCCAGGCGGGTGATTATCAAGCCGAAAGGAATCGAGCCCATTAAATATCCCGCCGCTATGTAAAGTATTTCAATCATTTCATTGCCCGTCTTTTCAGCAATATTATATACATGCGCGGACAACATAGCAAGGCTAACATTTTGAAGTACAATAATTTTTTATAGGAAAAATCTTACTATTTCGCTGCGCCCGTGCTCCTATATCATAAAAAAAGGTGGCGCCCCCCTTCCCCGGAAAGAGATAAGTGCTTTATTGAAGCAATAGCAAGTGTAAAAGCATTGACAAAAGATATTCATAAAAATTATTAGGTGAGCGAGGATTTTGCGTTGTCTGAATGCATTGGATTTGGCACAATGAAGAGGGAACAAGGGGTGTTGGATCATGTGTGGATATTCGGTGTTGTTTTTGCTGGCTGCGGGGTTGTTTGC
>JAITBM010000100.1 GCA_031283565.1 Rickettsiales bacterium | reverse complement strand
CATCTTGCGGTGAACTGAATCGAATTCAAGCAAAAAAGCGGACTGAGCCACCGGCATCAGGTCGTTTGCGGCGACAAATTCGATGTCTTCGCGCCCCGATTCGATGGCCGCCCGCAAGACCAAGCGTCCGATTCTGCCGAATCCATTGATTGCGATACGCATTTTTCTCATGATTTTCCTTTAATTTGAATAAAACTCTTATTCTTTGATTATTTCATTTTACTATTAGTAAATCAAGTAGTATAATTAAGTGCGCAATAATGGCAACAAAATGAAAAAGAAATCATACATAATAACGGGACTTTCGGCCTCAGGCAAGTCTGATTTGGCATACAAGCTTGCAAAACGCATCGGCGGCACGATAATCAATGCCGACTCTGTACAAATATACCGCGGAATCGAAGTAATATCGGCCAACCCGTATGCCGGGCTTAATTTTGAACTGAAAGACAATGGCTGCGAGATTGACGGCGTTCAGCACAAACTGTACTCGATATTGGATCTTGCCGACCAGATAAGCGCGGGCGAATACGTGACCCTTGCGCGAAAAGAATATGAAAAGGCCGAGGTTCCAATTTTCGTCGGAGGCAGCGGCTTTTACATGAAAGCGCTGATAGACGGGCTCAGCCCCATCCCTGACATATCAACGGAAAACAGAAAACGCGCGCGCGATATGGTAGTGCAGGCGCCCGAAGCGGCTATCCAGCTGGCCGGTCCGGAATACGACACATTGCCGCGCAGGGCACGCGCAATAGAGGTCTTGCTTGAAACGGGCAAGCCGCTGAGCGAATGGCACAAAATTCCGAGAACAAAAGCGATAGAGCCGACGCCGGCACGCGTGCTTGTGATTCCGACGAAAGAAGAGTATGCCGCCAAGCGCCTAATACGCAAACGGATAGACGAGATGATGAAGTTGGGAGCTCTGAACGAAGTCCGGCCCCACATGCCCTTTGGAAACCGTGCAATAGGAATAGAAGAACTCGGACGACATATAGCAGGCCAAATAACGCTTGCCCAAGCGCTGGACACATGGGAACATAACACAGTGCAGTACTTGAAGCGGCAAAGAACGTGGTTCCGCCACCAGATGGAGCCGGACTTGACGATCGACCACATACCCGCAGACGCAGACATTGACCGCATACTTGCACTATAACACCCTTCAGCCAATAGGCCTTAATTCGCCCGCATTCCCATTGCCAGCAAATACAATGCGCCTGCGCGACAAGGCAGAAAAACCTCCGATCATGATACTGTACCGAAATGACGCCGTTTGCGCTATTGCCTCTTGCCGGATTCTTGAAAAAGCTTTATAATCCCGACCAAGTGAAAAAAAATGTTTCAAGAAAACGACATTATTAAAATACTTGTACCCGACATGTTCGGATCCGGATTCGATTACCGCGCGACCGCGCCCTGCGAAATCGGGAGCTTCGCGGCCGTTTCAGTCAGCCGCAAACCATATGCCGGAATAGTCATCGGCCCCGGGGACTGCGGCCTGCCGATTGAAAAGATCAAACCCGTGGCGAAGCATTATCTTTGCAAGCTGCCGCCCGCGTCGGTCGAATGGATAAAAAAGATGAGCAATTGGACCATGATGCCGATGGGCGCGGTTTTAAGGCTAATGATAAGCCGCCCGGAACTGGAAATAGCCAACCCCCTGCGCCAAAAAAAATATTTCGATACCGGCGCCGTGGCATTGAACGGCGAGCAGGCGGCCGCGGCCGCGGCGATAAATCTGAACGGCTTTTCGGCGCGCCTGCTGGATGGCATAACCGGCAGCGGGAAAACGCAGGTTTATTTCGACGCGGCGCTCCGCGCGTATGAATCCGGCAAACAAGTCCTTATGATGATGCCGGAAATAGCATTGACGGCGCAGTTTGCCACGAGATTTGAGGCCAGATTCGGCGCAAAGCCTGTCATATGGCACAGCAATCTGACCCCGGCAAAACGGCGCGACATCTGGCACGGCGTCTTGTCTTGCGAAGCGCGGATAGTCGTCGGCACGCGCTCCGCTCTGTTTTTGCCGTGGCAGGATCTGGGCCTGATAGTGGTGGACGAAGAGCACGACGGATCTTACAAGCAGGACGAAATGGGAACATACAATGCGCGTGACATGGCGGTGCTGCTTGGAAAATTGTCCGGCTTTCCGGTGGTGCTTGCCAGCGCGACGCCGTCGTTCGAGACATTGCGCAATGCGGAACTCGGCAAATACGCGGTATCGAGATTGACATCGAGATATGGCGGCGCGGCGCTGCCATCAATCGAGGTGGCGGACATGCGGAAAAAAACAGATGCCGACCGCAAAGCCAATTTGCAAAATGCGGCAGGCGGTGGTATATTGAAAGGAATTGGCTCATAACCTAATTGAGGGAAAAATGCTTGCATTAAAAACGCTGATATTCGACGGCATGGCGGCGCGGGAAATCTCTGTTCAGGTCCAGCTGAGCGGCGGCTTGGCCGACAAAAAGGAGCCGTTCAAAATAGTGGGCCTTGCGGATAAGACCGTATCCGAATCCAAAGAGCGGATCCGCGGAGCTCTGTATTCCATGAACTTGTCGCTTCCTACGCAAAAGATAACCGTGAACCTTGCGCCCGCGGACATAGAGAAAAACGGCAGCAGCTTTGACCTGCCGATCCTATGCGCATTGCTGAGCGCGATGGGCGCGTTAAAGGCCGAGAAATTGTCGAGGTACATAATTCTCGGCGAAGTCGGCTTGGACGGAGCTATCCTGCCGACATCGGCGGTCCTTCCAGCGAGCGTGTTCGCACTCAAAAACGGATACGGGATAATCTGCCCGTTTGACAACGGAGCCGAGGCGAGATGGGCGGGCGGAAACGACATACTAGCGCCGAAACACATCCTGCAGCTGGTAAACCATTTCAGAGGAACGCAAATTCTGCCGCTTCCTGCGAAAACGATCCCAGCGCAAGCCCGGCGAGCGGAAACTGACTTTTCAGAAGTTCTTGGCCAGCAGATGGCGAAGAGGGCCATGGAAATAGCGGCAGCCGGCGGACACGCGGTGCTGATGACCGGACCTCCGGGGGCGGGCAAAACCATGCTGGCCGCGCGCCTGCCATCGATCATGCCGGACATGACTGCGACTGAAATTCTAGAAACATCGATGCTGTATTCCATAGCGGGAAGCTTGCGCGGCCTGATAACGGACCGCCCGGTGCGCAAAGTGCATCACAGCGCGTCGGCCGCGGCGCTAGCGGGCGGCGGAGCGAACGCCAAACCCGGAGAAATATCGCTTGCGCACAATGGCGTTTTGTTTTTGGACGAGCTGCCGGAATTCGGACGGCAGACGCTGGAAATTCTTCGCCAGCCGATGGAGGCGGGCGAAATTTTGATATCACGAGCAAAACGGAACGCGACATATCCGGCCCGGTTTCAACTGGTCGCGGCCATGAACCCATGCCCGTGCGGACATTTGAAAAATCCGAAATTGTCATGCTCAAAGGCGCCGCGGTGCGCGGAAGCTTATCAGGCTAAAATATCGGGCCCCTTGCTGGACCGGATAGACCTGCATGTAGAAGTCGAAGCGGCGGAGCCGTGGAAAGAAGGCGGGCAAAAATCGGAACCAAGCGCGAAAATCCGCGAACGCGTGGTAGCGGCGCGGAGTCGGCAGTCGGAACGGTCATTGCGTTTTTTCGGGCGCGAGATACTAAACGCGCACTTGGACGGGAAATTTTTGGATGCGGCGGCGCCGCTGGATGAATCTTCGCTCGCGATGCTGAACAACGCGGCGGAAAAACTCGGCCTTTCGGCAAGAGGATACAACAGGATAAAGCGCGTTGCGCGAACGATTTCGGACTTGCGCGGCGCCTTGAACATAGAGGCATGCGACATAGCCGAATCCCTGTCGTACCGCCCCGTATCCCGCGGCAAATTCTAGCCCCCTCCATCCGCGGGAAAATCATCTTTTTTTCACAATCATTGCCATCCATTCGCCATGAGCGGCAGCCTCGCATGCGGGCGCGGGGAAAAACCGGCGCGGAAAGGTTCCGTCCGACCTAGGGGCGTCAAGAAAAGCCTGGTGCTGGTC
>JAITBM010000073.1 GCA_031283565.1 Rickettsiales bacterium | reverse complement strand
GTTCTGTGCCGCAAGCAAAGCAGCCGTGGCTGATATCTGCACGGAAGATGACACGTATACGGCAGTTGTTGATGGCGCAGCATGTCCCGGAGGATACGCCGAGATTACTACCAGCGAGTACGCTGAGATAGCAAGCGTGCAAGGCGGAGATTTCTCAGATGACAAAGGGCATTATACTTGCGCCAACTAAGTCCCGGCTTTATGGCGTCATTTCCATAAATGGCAATTTTTTTGTAATTAAATAAAAAAGTTTGGAATTCTGCTTCAACCGGAGACTTATCTATGGCCGCGGGAAAAGGGCTGCGATTGGAATTTTCCTGTAATGAACCAATCGATGCTGAAAACTTTGTCGCGGGATGATGCGCCGCGGACAAGGCGCACGGACGATTTCGGCACGCCGAAATAATCGGCCAGCATTTTTGCGACTGCTTCGTTGGCTTTGCCGTTCTCGGGCGCGGAGCTTGCATAAATCCGCAAAGAGCCGGCGGCGGAAAGCACGATCTGGTTCCGCCCTGCCCTTGGAATCGCGCGGACCTTCACCAGCATATCAGAATATCGCCGCCATGTACGCGGCATAGGCGGCGAGAAATGCGGCCCCGGTCCAGCGCGAAAATACGCCCCTCCAATACGCAATTCCTATCAGGGTCATTGTCGCGGCGGTCATTACGGCTATATCGAATCCCATGCCGGCAATATCCATCGGCATGAGCACGGACGCCACGCCGAGTATAAAAAACACGTTGAATATATTGCTGCCGACAACGTTCCCGACCGCCAGGCCGCTGCTGCCCCTGGCCGCCGCAATGGACGAGGCCGCCAGCTCGGGCAGGGATGTCCCGACTGCTATTATGCTCAGCCCTATGACGGCCTCGGACACGCCCCACGCGCGGGCCAGCGTTATCGATCCGTCCACCAGAAGCTTGGCCCCGATTATGACCGCGGCTATGCCGAAAACGGTTTTTATCACAAAGACCAATGCGCCGCCCCGCACAGGCTCTGCTTCATCGGATTTTTTCTCGCTTTTATAAGACAGCACGACATAGGCGGCGACAACCGACAGAAACAGGCAGCCGGATATGAAATTCAAGCGCCCGACCGCGGCGGCGGCTATGGCGGCCGCGGCGGAAAGCGCCAGAAACGCCGCGTCGTTCCCGAACGTTTTCCGATCTATTTTCAGCGGCCTGATCAGGCTGGCCACGCCCAGGATTAAAAATATGTTGGCTATATTGCTGCCGACCACATTTCCGATCGCTATGCCGCCGGAGCCCTTTATTCCGGCCACAATGCTGGTGGTCAGCTCTGGCGCCGATGTGCCGAAGCCGATCACGACCGCCCCGACCATAAATGCCGACACGCCAAGCTTGCGGGCCAGCCCCCCGGCCCCGGATACAAGAAATTCCCCGCCGGCCAGCAGCATTGCGAGCCCGGCAACCACGTAAATATATTCCATCCCATTACCTCCGTTATAATTCATCGCCGCGTTGCGCCCCGGCGTGGCGCGAGCGCCGCGCCGACCCGGGCGTTAATTTTCCGGCGGCCGCACCAAACGCGCGCACTCGCGCCCGCCGCCAGAAATTTCCCCATCCTACACCACCTCTGTCACCGCGCGCTCCCTGCCGTCCCGCGCAAGCTGCACCACATGCAGCTTTTTCTTCATCTCGCCTATAAGATCGCCCCGATCATACGCCGGCTGCGTGTGAAGTATCCGATCCGCGAAGGCGGCATAGGCGGCTTCGCTGCTTTCGGCGTGGATCGTCGCGTAAAAGTGGTTGTGCCCAGTTCCCATCATTTCCCACAGGGCTCCGGCATTGTCTGTCGAAATCTCGCCGCCTATGATGACGTCCGGCGTCATGCGGACCACAAGATCCAGCAGCCTGGCATAGTTCATCTGGTTGGTCTGCTCCGTGCGGGACAGGACGAAATGAATCCTGTTCCTTTGCGGGACTTTCAATTCCCGCGCGTCCTCGACGGTTATGATTCTGGCGTTTTGGTCTATCTGCTTCAAGATGTGATTCAAGAAAGTGGTTTTTCCGCTGGATGTCGCGCCGGAAAACAGTATCGGCGATCCGTCGTCTATGATGGCCATCAGGCGGTCATAGGGATCCGCGGGCTTGTTCTTGCCGCGATTGTTTATGCTCATCAGGGGCTCGCCCCGCACAAGGTGGTAGTTTTCAAATGTGATGTCCGGCGAGCTGTTCCCGCGGATGTTCAGCGCCGCGCCGCCCGTTATGTCGCTGTCGTCATACATGACGTTCGGCCCCGCTATGCCGGTGAACCGGTGGTTCCCCGGAAGAGTGGCGTAGACTACGGGCATTCCGCGGACCGGCTCGAACGGGCGCTCGTACACATTGGCGACTGTGTGGATCGTGTCGATCAGATACTGCCTGCTCAGTTTTTCCGACTTGTACGAGACCCACGGAACCGCCGCCCCATGCAGCCGCATCCAGACTTCGCCGGCGCGGTTGACGGCGATTTCTTCAACAAAATCAGGGCTGTAGAATTCTTCCAGGGGTTTCAGCAAAGCGTCGAGGACTATGTCGGCCATGAATTGATTTTATCATAAAACGCCTTGAATCGGAACAGCTTTTTTGATAAAATGAGAATCATGAGATTAAAACACGGCTTATTGCAAACCGCGCTATGCATTATTTTAGCGGGATGCCTGCAGACCGACCAGGCGGCGTACAACGAGGCGGACTTCCAAGAGGGCGGCCCGGATGCCCCGGAATTGAACGAGCGCACGATGGCCTTCATGCAGCCGGGAAACCCTTACTCGAACGTGGAGGCTTTCCGGCCCAAGACCGGCAAGGAGCTGGATGAAGCGGCCGAAAAATGGAATGCGAGCCGCATGGAGACCCACTGGCAGGAATACAGGGGGCAGATGGTGCGCGTGCAGGTGATTCTCGGGGACAGCGATCTTCGCGAGATGAGGCTGAAGCTGGTGCAGAACGCGAACGGGGGGGATGTGGACGGGGATATCCGGAGCGTGCTCGGCAAGGTGGCCGATTTCGAGATGAAAAAGGTTTGCGGCCGCCGGGCGGAAACGATAGCCATAGTTTACGACAAGGCGTCGTTCGACACCGTGCGCCCGACCCCGTTCTTCGACCACAAGATAGAAACCGAGGGCGCCGTAATGCGCGAATACGGATTCAGATGCGTGTACCGTGGATAAGACTGGCGCGATAGGGTCTCTGCCGCCGGTTTCCGCAATGATGCGGGCGGCGGGCATGGAGCCGAAAAAATCCCTGGGGCAGAATTTTCTATTCGATCTGAACATCGCCAGGAAAATAGCGCGCGCCGCGCCCGGCATGGACGGCGCGGTGATCGAAGTCGGCCCCGGGCCCGGCGGCTTGACAAGGGCCCTGCTCGAATGCGGCGCAAAAAAAGTCATCGCCATTGAAAAGGACCGCGCGGCGGCCCCGATTCTCGACGAGATAGCGAAAGCCGCGGGCGGGCGGCTGGAAGTGGTCTACGGAGACGCGCTGAAAATCGATCTGGGCCATTTCGGGAAAATATCGGTATGCGCGAACCTGCCGTATAATATCGGCACGGAGCTTTTTACAAAATGGCTGCGCCTGCGAAACATATCGTCAATGACCCTAATGTTCCAGCGCGAAGTGGCCGAAAGGATCGCCGCCAGGCCGGGGGAAAAAGAATACGGGCGCCTGTCGGTCTTGACGGCGCTGGCGGCGCGCGCGAAAATATTGTTTTCTGTTCCGAACACGGCTTTTTTTCCGCCGCCAAAGGTGCGGAGCGCGGTCGTCGGAATAGTTCCGACAAAGGCCCCGAAGAATCTGGCGCGGATCGAGGCCGTGACGGCTGCGCTGTTCGGCCGGCGCCGGAAAATGATACGCTCGATAATGCCCGGCGTGGATTGGGGAGCGTTCGGACTGGCCGGAACGGAGCGGGCGGAGCAGCTGCCGCCGGAGGTCTTTTTGCGTCTGGCGGATTCTGATTTGAAGCGCGCCGCTTCAAGCCCGTTGTAAGCCGCCCGTGAAATATGGTATAATTCCGGCAAAGGATTATTTTATGGAAACCTCTATTCTGATATTCTTGGGGATTGCGATGGCGCTTGTGGCCCTGCTTGGCAAAATGCGCATATCGGCGGCTTTTCTGCTGGCCGGCGTTCTTGTCGGGCCGCATGCGCTTGGATTGTACCGCGTGTCCGGCATATGGAACCACCTTGCGGACCTCGGAATAATGTTCCTGTGGTTCGGACTGGGGCTTGAGCAGAATATCCGGCGCCTGTGGTCCATGAGGAGGGCGATATTCGGGCTGGGCGCGGCGCAGGTGCTGTGCGTGGCGGCGCTGCTGTTTCCGCTGGTGTTTTTCACGGCGCACTGGACTGAAATGTGCGTCGCTATGACGTGCCTGATTTTGGCGATATCAAACAGCGGCGCGGACCTGCAAATGCTGGCCGACCGGAACGAGCTTTCGACAAAGCT
>JAITBM010000041.1 GCA_031283565.1 Rickettsiales bacterium | reverse complement strand
TCCGACAACGACATTCAGCGGCACGGTGAACCAGATACGGCTTTCGCCAAAAAACACGCAGAATGTGGTGGTCTATACGGTTATCATTGATGTCGATAATAGCGATTTAAGGCTAATGCCAGGAATGACGGCGTTCGTAACTATTCTTATCGAGGAAAGCACGGATGTATGGAAGGCGGAATCGAGCGCGTTTTTAGTGCGCTCGTACAAGAATATTTTGCCGGAAAATCCAGATGTCGCGGGGGGCAAGGCCACGCCGGCGAACACCCTGTTAATACTGCGGGGCGAGAATATCTTGCTCGTGCCGTATAAAAAGGGGCTGTCCACTTCGACCGAAACAGAGGTCATAGCGGACGGCCTGCAAAAGGGAGACCTGATAATTACCGGCAAGATGGGCGCATCGGCCGGAGCTGCCGGCGCGAACGCCAGGATGCCGGGAATGGGCGGGCCTATGGGCGGCATGGGCGGCGGCCGAAGATAATGAAGCTTCAGGACCGCCTGCTTAAAATATCGGCCAAGCCGCAAATGTTCTGGATAGTGATGGGGCTGACGGTTTGCGAGTCGGTGTTTTTGTTTGTTCCGACGGAAGTATTCATGACGCCGCCGATAGTGGCGAAAAAAAAGAACGCGCCGGCGACGGTTTTGGCGGCATCAATCGGCTCGCTGATCGGCGGCGCGATGTCGTATATCATAGGGCTTTACTTGTTTGATTCCATCGGGCTGTGGCTGATAGGGGCGGTTTCAAGTTTGGACACCTTTGCCAAGGCGCAAATGATATTCGAAAAGTACGGGCTTTTGGTCGTATTCATAACGGCTTTCACGCCGGTGCCATATAAAGTGATGTCAATAACCGCTGGATTTTTGGGGTATAACCCGATATTGTATCTTGGATTTTCGGCGATTTTCAGAACTGGACGGTTTGCGATTGCCGGCTATCTGCTGTGGCGCTTTCAAGAGCAGGCAAACATGGCGGTAAAAAAATATTTCTGGCCCCTTACTTTGGCGGCCATAGCCGCCGCATTTTTGGGCCTTGCACTGCTCGCATGACCACAGGGCCCGCAGTTCAAAAAGCCCGCTGTAAAAAATGCCCCATTTCCCATGGCGCCTACATGAAAAGCGGAGGGGCGGCCGTTTCCCGGATTGTGCGAGCGGGTCGCATAACGATGCCGCAATGATAGGAATATATCCGGTTTGACTTGCGCATAAAAATATGATTTAATTCCAACAACAGCGAGTATTGCACTGCCCGAGGTTAGAATCCTGCCACTAATGCGCCGACAACAACGTAAAAAGTCCACATATCATGAGATTGGAGCATGGCGAATCTGTTGAATAAACCGCACAATTTTGTTAGCGATCGATTCTAAACTCCAATTCCGCCTTCGCAAGTGGTCTTTAATATGGCCGATCATGCAATATATATCGATATGATATAGGTCGGCCGCCAAAAAAAGAGGAAAAAATGGAAAAACAGGTAAGCTGCGCAACCATCATAGAAGACTTTGCAAAGCATATCGGAGCCAGGTTCAAGACCGGCGTTGATAAAAACGGCGTGAAATACATAGAGCTTTTCAAACAGGGCTCGCGCCTGAGAATCACCAAGCGGCAATTCGATCACGAAGCGCGGCGCCGCGGCTGGCCGGCATGCCTTGTTTTTTAGCACGTTTGCAATTTGACGCGCCGTTCTTCGCGAAGCAATTCCCGCAATAAAATGCCGCCGGCCGGTATTGCCATATCCAGCCCCGCCATAACCAGCAGGACAGACCGCCAGGCAGAGAACATCCGCCTTCGCGAAGGCGACGCGGAGAGACGGGGCGCCTGCACTTTATATTTTATCAAACGGCGGGGCTTTCATCATTCGGCCATATTGGCGTCCAAAAACAATGATTGCGACAAAGAATCAAAGAAATTTTGATATGCAACCGGGTCTGTTATTTCTTTCAGATCGGCTTGCGCGTTTGCGCGGACCAGGGTTTGTTTTTTGCCCACGGAACGAACGGACACTGTCAGTTTGGAATTATTGGCAAACGAGGTTCCGCTGATGGTTCCAAGGGCCGCATCCGCCTTGTCGATAATAAATCCAAGATCTTGCATTGCAGACACAATGCCCCTCAATACCGTTTGTCTGTCGCCGGTGTCAAACGCGCGAGACTGATAGTTTCTTGTTTGCGCCTGCGAATACTCCGTTCCGAGAACATCCCGGCGGGTTGACGCGCAGCCGCCCAAAACTGTAATTGAAAACAATGCGGCAAATATTTTTTTCATTCTGCAAACCCTTTATATTGCATTGGCGGTCAGAAACAGGGATTGGCCGAGCTTATCAAAAAAATCCCGATAAATTTCCGGTTCCTGTATTTTCTCAATTCTCGCCTGATTCCTGTTATTCCAGACAATCCTGGCAAATTCTATGCGGACATTGTATCCCCTTGATTCCCTGCTTTTGGTCGACACAAGAGTCGTGTATATTTTCTGCTCCGTATCATAAACGGGCTGCGTTCCGCTTAATGCAGCAAGCAGGACAAAGGCGACTTTCGCGCCGGAGCTGCCGGCCCTGCGATTTTTTGACGCCGTGACAAGCCCGAGCTTCGTCTCGCTTTCTTCAAGCGTGAAACCCAAGTCCTGAAGGACTTGGGCCGAGGCCGACAAAACCGCCGCCTCATCATTTGTATCAAATCTCGCGGTTTCCAATTGGCGGCGGGCCAGATATTGCCCGTCAAGTTTGTAATAATCTTTATAAGAAACGCAGCAAGCAAGCAGCATAACCGAAAAAAGGGATGCAATTTTTTTCATAATTCAGTCATTAAAATGCTGACGTTCTATAAGCGAAATCCCTTACTTTGCCATTTTTATCAAACTTTACGACAATCGTCAAAGTGCGCTGATTTTGCGTTCTGCTTGAACTGCCCGCGCCGGCAATCACCAGCCATACCCCGCTCTGCGAAGAGGATACGTTTGTTGAAACCCTGTCATAAACCCAGGTTTCGCGCTGCGTATCATCCGCCGTTATTATATTCGGGGAACCTAGCGCCTCAACCACTTCCGCCGAAGACATTCCTATTTTTATTTCGCGCTGCGCCTTCGCAACGGTCAGGCTTTCTTCGCGAATCGGATTGCCAGAGGTGCAGGCCGTCAAAAGCGGCGCTATGGACAAATACAGGGGCATGACATATTTTTTCATAAAAAAACTCCTTGGCGGTGCCGGCTGCATTGTAAAAAATAAAATTCAATAAAGCAAGCGGTTTTAATATATTTTGTTTTCACGCAAGCGTCGGCGCGTGTTTGCAAAGGCGCGCCATAAAATTCGAAGAAGTGTTTCATTGCGCCGGCCTGGCCGCGCAATGGCGGGCGGAAAGGGCCGACTGGCGGCGCCAGCCAAAACCTGCTATAATGAAAAAAAAGGAAAAAACATGAAAATCGGAATTATCGGGACCGGGAATGTCGGCGGCGCGATAGCGTCCAATATCATGCTCGCGGGCTTTGCGCACGAACTGGTGCTGCTGGACGCGGACGGGGCGCGGGCGACTGCGGCGGCGCTTGACCTGGGCCATGCGGCGGCCTTTTCCAGACGGCCGATGAAGATTTCCGGCGGCGGATATAAAGATCTGGAGGGGGCGGACATCGTGATAATATCGGCCGGAGCGAATCAAAAGCCGGGGCAGCCGCGTTCGGATCTGGCCGCGGCGAATGCCGCCGCAATTGCCGAGATAGCGAAGAAAATTCCGAAAAGCAAAGAATTAATTCTGATAATAGTGTCAAACCCGCTGGATTCGATGGTAATGATGGCGCAGCGGGCCTCGAAGATGGCTCCGCATCGCGTCATCGGCACGGGAACCATGATTGACTCGGCGCGTTTGCGCTCGATTTTATCGGAGCGGCTGAATGTGGCTCCCGCCGAAATTTCGGCCTATGTTCTGGGCGAGCACGGGGATTCGGGCTTCGTCAACTGGACTGGCGCCTCGATAGGCGCGGTGCCGCTGGAAAAATTCGCAAAGCTTCCGGCCGCTCAAAAAACGCAGATCGAAAAAGAGGTCCGAAATGCGGCCTACAAGATAATCGAAGGGCGCGGCGCGACTTGGGATGCCATAGGCGCGGCGGCCTCCGATCTGGCGCGTTGCATAGGAAACGACGAGCGCAGAGTCCTGCCGGCAAGCATTGCGGACAAAGCGGGGGCCCATTCCATGCCCCGGATAATCGGCCGCGCCGGAGTAATCAAAACCATGACCCCCCCGATGAGCGCGTCCGAGAAAAAAGCCCTTGGCAAAAGCCTCGCCGCGATAAGAAAGACCTTCGCCTCCATATAATTCATGCCGCGGCGCGGCCAAGCCGCGCAATGCGCCTTTTTTTAGCATGCCGGAGGGCACGCGGAGAAAACAACGTCTTTATTTATTTGCGGGGGACAGTTTATTGCGCCATTTTGAGCAGGCTTTCGATACGGTCGGCCGTTTCAAGCGTCGGATCGTAGGACAGCTCTATCTGGGGAACGTATTTCTGATTCATCCTGTGCGCCAATTCAAACCTTATCGGGGAAAGCAGGCGCCGCAGGTCCTGCTTCCTGCCCTGATAATACAGGCGCACAAACGACAATCCGCCACGCGCTTCGGCGTCCACTATCGTTATGCCAAGGCTTGCGTATTTGTCGCGGATTATCTCGGCGACATAGTGGCGCACGACCCCGGCAACCTTGGACTCGCGGGAAAAAGATCCAGACCGTTTCATAATGCGAATGATATCAGAAAAAAACTATAAATCAACTTCGGCGGATTCGTCAAACTTGACAATATTCCTACCTTTTGATTACATGCACGCATGCGATTAAGAAAGTCTGCCATTTTTGCCGTTTTATATGCATTGGGCTCAGCCAAAGCGTGGGCGGGCAATTGGAGCATCGAGAAAATCGGCGACATGCTGAATGTGATGATTCCGGCCTATGCGCTTGGCAAAACCATCAGAGAGCCGGGCTGGGACGGCGCCATACGGCTGGCCGGGGCCTATGGAGCATCGATGGCGACCACCACACTGCTGCAGCCGTGGGTAGCCGAGCCGCGTCCCAACGGGGGAAAAAACGGATTTCCGTCCGGCCACGCCACAAGCGCCTTTTCGGGCGCGACTTTCATACATGCGCGGTACGGGCTGCGGCAGGCGGCCGTCCCCTATGCGATGGCCGGATTCGTAGCCTATTCCCGCGTGCATTCCAAATGGCATTACTGGCACGATGTCGCCGCCGGGGCAGCGATAGCGGGGCTTTACTCGTGGCTGCTGACCGGGCGCGAGAGTTCTGGAAAAACGCTGGTGGTTTCCGGCGACACATCGGGCGCACGGCTTGATTTTAATATAAAATTCTAGCATTTTCCGCTTGCAAATAGCGCAATGCGAGTGTATCATTGCCGCACAATGCAAAATAAAATCCGCAATTTCAGCATCATCGCCCACATAGACCACGGCAAAAGCACGCTTTCGGACCGAATCATAGAATACTGCGGCGGCCTGGCCGCCCGGGAAATGAAAGATCAGGTTCTCGATTCCATGGATATCGAGCGCGAGCGCGGAATCACGATAAAGTCCCAAACCGTCCGCCTTCATTACAAGGGCCATGTCCTGAATTTGATGGACACCCCGGGGCATGTCGACTTTGCGTACGAAGTTTCGCGCAGCCTTGCGGCCTGCGAGGGCGCAGTCCTGCTGGTCGACGCGACGCAGGGGGTTCAGGCCCAGACCCTTGCCAATGCGTATCTGGCGATTGAAAACAATCTGGAAATATTGCCGGTTCTGAACAAGATAGACCTTCCGTCGTCCGATATAGAGGGATCAAGGCGCCAGATAGCAGATGCGGTCGGGCTGCCTGCGGATGATACCCTGCTGGTTTCTGGAAAAACGGGCGCCGGAGTGGATGGGCTGCTGGACGCGATAATCGACAGGCTGCCGCCGCCGCATGGCGATGCGGGGGCCGCGGCCCGCGCGCTGCTGGCGGATTCATGGTACGACGCCTATCTCGGAGTGGTGGTGCTGGTGCGTATTGCGGACGGCAAGCTGTCGCGCGGGCAGAAAATCAAATTTCTTGCAAGCGGGGCAGAGCATTCGATCGACAAGATCGGCTATTTCACGCCGAAAATGGAATACGCGGAAAGCCTGTCAGCCGGAGAGGTGGGATTCATAATCACGGGCATGAAAACTATACGCGATTGCAAGGTGGGCGACACCATAACCGACGCGGCCGCTGAAAACGTCGCCCCGCTGCCGGGCTTCAAGCCGTCGATCCCCGTCGTGTTCAGCAGCTTTTTTCCGGTCGAGGCGCAGGACTACCCCGCGCTTAAAGACTCGGCGGAAAAACTTGCCCTGAACGATGCATCGTTCGTGTTCCAGACAGAAAAGTCGTCGGCCTTGGGATTCGGCCTGCGCTGCGGATTTCTCGGCCTTTTGCATATGGAGATCATCAGCGAGAGGCTGGCGCGGGAATTCGGGCTGAACCTTATTTCAACAGTGCCGAGCGTCCTGTACAAGCTGCATCTGCGCAGCGGCGGGACGCTCGATCTGGAAAATCCGGCCGACATGCCGGACCCGGCGATGATTGATTTTATAGACGAGCCTTGGGTGCGGGCCACCATAATGATGCCGGACAAATACATGGGCGGCATACTGGGGCTGTGCGTTGAGAGGCGCGGCGTCCAGGAAAACATTTCGTATATCGGAAGCCGCGCGGTGGTTGTGTATAAACTGCCGCTTGCGGAAATAGTGTTCGATTTTTACGACAAGGTGAAGAGCCTGTCGCAGGGTTACGCCAGCTTCAACTATGAGCTGATCGGATACGAGGCTTCGGATCTGGCCAAAGTATCGATTCTGGTGAACGAAGAGAATGTCGAGCCTTTGTCTTTTCTGTGCCACAGGACCGCCGCTGAATCGCGGGGGCGCAAAATTGTGGAAAAGCTGAAGGATCTGATTCCGAAACATCAGTTCAAAATACCGCTTCAGGCGGCGATCGGCGGGAAAATCATAGCGCGGGAAACGATAGCCGCCTTCCGCAAGGACGTCACGGCAAAATGCTATGGCGGCGACATCACGCGCAAGCGGAAGCTGCTTGAAAAGCAAAAAGAGGGCAAGAAGCGCATGCGGTCGTTCGGCAATGTAGAAATACCGCAGACCGCGTTCATAAACGCGCTGAAAGCATAACCGGCGACAGAGGGGGCCATGACGAATTTATTTTTCTTTTACCCGCACATATTGGAAAACCTGCCGATACCGGAAAAGGGATTCGACGTATGCCGCGACATGGGGGACAAGAGGCTGCGCCTGTACGTGACCGCGCGGGGCGTGAAAACATTCTTTGTTCGCAAGAGGGTCAAGGGGAAAGATCTGAGGATAATCCTTGGCAGCTATCCGAAGCTATCGATCGACGAGGCGCGCGCAATGATAGATCCGGCGCTTGGCAAAATGCTCGCGCCCGCGCCGGAAAAGAAAAAGCGCGTGAAATTCCGCAGCGCGTGCAAGAC
This sequence comes from Rickettsiales bacterium, assembly GCA_031283565.1. Lineage (GTDB taxonomy): Bacteria > Pseudomonadota > Alphaproteobacteria > Rs-D84 > Rs-D84 > JAISGC01. The sequence continues at coordinate 993 of JAITBM010000041.1, read as the reverse complement.
CTTCGTGGCCGAGAAAATCCACAGGTCGCCCGAGTCGAGCCAAAAGCTGGCGCGCGCCATGAACGCTCTTTGGGGCCCCGTCATGGACAAGAATATCGGCGAGATAACGACAGGCGAGCTTTCGGACCTGTTCGCAGGCATGGCGCAGGGGCATGGCGCCGCTACGGCAAACCGCATGCGCGAGATCATAAAGTCATTGTTCAATTTCGCGGTCCAGCGCAATTGGGCGGACGGCAATCCGGCCGCCGGCGTGGCGCCTGTTTCGGAGAGCAGGCGCAAGAACAAGCTGACGCCGGCGGGCCTGCGCAAAATTCTTGGGAAAATAAAGCGCGAAAAGAACCCGGTGCTTCGAAGCGCGTTTTTGATGCTGGTGTTCGGGTTTATGAGAAAGTCCGAAGTTTTTTCAATGAACTGGAACGATCTGGATATGAAGACCGATTTTTATAAAAGCCATCCGCTGACCGACAGCGCGGCCGTGCTGCTGCGAAACCTGCCCCAAGCCGGCAAATGGGTGTTTCCGAACGGACGCGGCGGGCATATAAGCGATCCGCGCGTAAGCTGGAGGAAGATAGCGAAAAGCGCGGGTCTTGACGATGTGCAGATGAACGATTGCACCAAGCTTTTAAGATCCGATCTGAAATGGTCCAATCAGCCGGAAACATTGCGGCGGAACATGAACGCGGTTTTGGAAAAAATGACAATGACCGCCTGATCCCCATGCATTTGTCCGCTCGCGGCCTACCCGCGGAGGAACGCGCTTCGGGCCGCACGACAAAACAGGAAAAGCGCAATACTGTTCGGGCCCGCTTCGCTCGCATTATCGCCTGGATTCCGCGGACGGGCCCGGGGGGATATTTTTTATGAGTATAATGAATATTGACAAACAAACTGCTGCACTAACTCTAAGTAAAGCTGGATTTCAGGTTGTTTTAGGCATGGCTGATGTTGCACAATGACCCCCGAAGAAGGGGGCCTGATTATGCGGAAATTCTT
>JAITBM010000013.1 GCA_031283565.1 Rickettsiales bacterium | reverse complement strand
AGCTTTCATTGTTGGTTTCATAATATTTGTTCTAATACTATTTGCATTTGATTGAACCTCTCTTCAACTGACTGGTCTGCGGTTGCACCTGGCTGGTTATACGGCGCATTCTGTCCTGTGGTTCCTGTCCTTGCCCTTTCGAGCATTGCCTCTGCATTGGTTTCTGTCCGGCTCCCTTCATTTGCAATTCTGGCGTTGATCTCATCTCGCTTCATTTGCAATTCCGCGTCTTCTCTCTCCCTTTTTCGCTGCTTTTCCTCCTCCTCTTCTGCTTTGCTTGCCTGTTCAGCCGCGTATGTGCCCGGGAATAGCTTCTTTGCTGTCAAGTTACTGTCTGATTCATTTCCGGACATCACCCATTCGACGAAAGCTTTATCTTCAAAGCATTGGCGCGGATGTTTCACGCAAAAATTCGGATACAATGCTATATCGACATACCGTTCATACAATTTGTCCTTGTCCATGCATGCCCATTTGTTGGCATCGACATTGCACCAATCGGAGACAGATTTGCGTATATTATTCTGTTTTTCCAGTGCCAGTTTTTTGAAGTTATTGGACACTTCTTGCGCTTGGGCATCGACCTTTGCGGTGGCGACGCCCATTTGCGCCTCGATTGCCTCTTTTTGTGCGTCTGATTCTTTCTTTTGCCGCGTGAACATATCCTCGTCCGATTCAATCTCGATTTGCTTGAACGATGATTTTCCGACGGACGGATCCTGCCAGCCTTCGCGCAGCGCATCCATGCGCTCAGTAAAGCTCAGGTCCTCGAAAGTCGAAGGCATTGCGGACGCGGTTAATCCGGCAGTCCCCCCGGTCTGGTATTGCAGCGCCGCCAGCTGGGCCGCGCGCGCGTCCTGAACCTGCTCGTATTTTGGCGTCACAGCCGCATAGTTGTACGGATTTTGCGGCGCGGCTGGCGTTATAGAAAATCCGGACGGCTTTGTCGCGGCGGGAAAATTGTTTTGATAGACGGTTGATGCGGCGGACTGCTTGTACTGATTGAACGCGTTTTCGATATATCCGACGCAGGAAGTCGCGTAATTTGCCCCAGTTCTGTTTGATAGATCCAAAACAACCGCGCTTAAAATATCATTTGCAGCCAGGTTCAGGCAATTATTCCGCAAGCTGCATTGGGTCCATATTGCCGAAGCCACGGCGCTCTGGCATTCGGCCGCGCCTATGGCCGGTCCCTTTGCATAAACGGGCGTAGGAAACCGCTGGTTGTATGGCGAATTTGATGAATAAAACGGATTTGACGAATAATTCGCCACATTGTCGATTGCCGCCGCGCCGGCGCGCGCCAGCATAGCCGCCGATAAAAACAGCCCGAATTTTTTCATTCTCTATCTGAAATTATATCACATTTTCGAAATACTACAAAAGCATCGTTGCGCGGCGCCAAAAAGAAATTGTCATTCATAAATAAAAGTATCGCATTCTTTCCAATCGCATTATAGCGGCATAAAAAGGCGCCATCCCGCTCCATAGGACATATTTTTATCATAAATATGATTTATGTTTTGTGGCGATGGCGCCGTTATGCCAGCCGATCTATGATCTTTGCCATCTCAGCGGGATCCTCGATCTGGTTCACTTTTTGGCGCAGGGCGGCCGCCCCCGGGATGCCGGCGGCATACCATGCGGCATGCTTTCGAAACATGGCGGTCGCCGCCTTCCCGTAATAAGACAGCATCAATTCGAAATGCTCGCCGATCAATTGCGCCTTGCTCCCTGGGTTTGGCTCGTTGAACAGCCAGGGCCGCCCCAAAAACGCGCGGCCTATCATGACTCCGTCCGCGCCAAGCCCCTTTGCCGCGTCGATATCGGCGGCCGATTTTATGTCGCCGTTGAATATTATCGGAATCTTTGCAGATTTTTTGATTGCGGCGGCTTCGCCGTGGCGGGCGTTTCCGCTATAGCCTTGCGCCCGCGTGCGCGCGTGGATAGCTGCGAACGAAGCCCCTGATTCGGCGGCTATGCGCACCAGTCCGGCGCTGTCCAGGCGCTGCTCGTCCCATCCCAGGCGCGTTTTGATGGAAACGGGAATTTTCACGGCGCCCGCGACGGATTCTACAATCCGTCCGGCCAGCGCGTGGTCACGCATTAAGAAAGCCCCGGCTCCGGCGCGTGTCGCTACTTTCGGCACCGGGCAGCCCATATTTATGTCGATCCATGCGGCGCCGCGGGATTCGAGGATTTTGGCCGCTTCGGCCATAAGATCCGGTTCGGCGCCGAATATCTGGGCCCCGATATTTTCCCCGAAATAAGCATCTTTATTCCGTCCGTCGGGCGAACGCCTTGATGTTATGGAATGGCACGAGATCATTTCGGTCATAAGCGGCATTGCGGGGTTGCATTTGCGCAAAATCCGGCGCATCGGCTGGTCTGTTATGCCGGCCATGGGCGCGGCCAGAACAGGGAATTGTTGAAATTGCAAACCGAAAATCATGGTGCTATAATACAGGGCATGTGGGGAAAAATCAAATCGGCTTTCGGCATTTTGTTCCGCGGCATGTTCGCCAGCTTTTACGGTTTTGCGGGTGCGGTTTTGACGGCTATATCGGTCTGGCTATGCGTGGGGCTTTTTACCGGAGCTGCAAATATTCGAAGCTATGTAAGAAACCGGAGGACCCTGCGGGAATCAGATGCGAAAATCGCGGCCCTGGCGAAAGAGCTGGCCAAGACAAACATGCATATAAAATTGCTGCAAGATCATTCGCCGGATTTTGTTTCAGAAATGGCCCTGCAGAAGCTAAACCTTGGCGACAGCGAAACCATGATTCTAAAAAAATAACGCCTTTTTAGTTCGCGTTTCCTGCAATAAAAAATAATGGCGTCATCTTGCAGATACAATCCGCAATCTCGCGTGATAAAGTATAAATGCGTCATCCGGCCCGCCAAAGTCCCTTGCATTATGCCGCGGGGCGCGTCTGGCGGCTTGACTTTTCCGCTTGCCGTCCCGGGTCCGTTCGCGGAATCCGGGTAATAAAGGCGAGCAAAGCGGGTCATGCTGGAATAGTATGCTTTTTCTGTTTTGTCATGCGGCTTTGCCGCGCGTTCCTATCGACATGGATTCCGCGGGTGGATACAGTTGAGCTTTTTTATTCTCGCCGCCGGAATGCAAGCGCAGGATGGCGCCAGTAATTTTTTTCCTGCGGCGGGGCGAAAGGGCTGGATTGCGCAAGCTACGTTTTCAAAAGCCATCTTCGAATCTGAGACATTTGCTGGATGGTCCGTCAATTGGCTGCGGATGGGATCCGCATCATGTCATATCTGCCGGCATTGCAGGAATTTGGGAATGCGTCTTTCATCTTTGGGCAGACTATCACCGATGCGTTCGTGCCGGCTGGAATGCTTGTGACCGGATCGCCGCTCAAATTTGAACTAAGCACCCAGCCCAGCATTTTCCAGCCATTTTTGCTGCATACTGCATTGTGATGAACCAGGTTGAATGGCTCGTTGTGCTGCTTGATGGCTTCTTTCGGCGGTTTTCCGGCAATACCATCTTGCGTATTGTCGCATGCCTTGTCACTGCAATAGTAAGTAACGTCATATCTTTTCAAAAGGCATTGCGATGCATCACCCCTAGTTTGGCGAATGCTACCGTTCGGCAAGCCATTATTAGTGTAGTTATCCTTGCATGCGCAGTCTGTTTCGCCTGCGACGCCCGGCTTTTTATTTTTGCTGGCCGAGCAAATTGGCACGCGTGTCGCACCCGTACTAGCGCCGCCACTACAGATGTATTCACTAGTATTGCACTGGGTGCACGTATTGTTTGCTGACCAATAGTATCCGCTGATGCATCCGGATATTGCGCTGTCGCTGCAGGTATATCCTCCTGCGGGGCAAGCTTTGCATCCTTGGGTTTTATTACTACTATTATTCCAAATATTAGTTCCTTGGCATCCGGTGATGCTGCCATTAGAGCAGTTGGCATTACTTGGACAGCCCACACAGTTTTTTGTCGTTGAGTCTTGATTCTGCCAGTAATATCCCGCGTTGCAGCTGGTGTATTCGATAGCGCAAGT
>JAITBM010000085.1 GCA_031283565.1 Rickettsiales bacterium | reverse complement strand
CGTCGCCATGGAAGATGAGCCGTTGGATTCGAGAATGTCGGACACGATTCGGATCACATAGTCGAAATCAGCCGCATCCGGCAGCATAGGATGCAGAGAGCGCCAGGCAAGGTTTCCATGCCCGATTTCGCGCCGCCCCGGAGAGCGGAGCATTTTTACTTCGCCGACGGAATATCCCGGAAAATTATAGTTCATGATGAAAGGCTGCTCTATCGCCCCGTCGATCCGCTCGATTGGCAAGGCGTCTTTGCCGCCCCCGAGCGTGAGGGATACGAGCGCCTGGGTTTCCCCGCGCGTGAACAAAGCGGATCCATGCGCCCGGGGCAAAACGCCAAGCTCGATTTCGATCGGGCGGACAGTGGAGCTGTCACGACCATCAATACGCGGCTTTCCGGCGAGAATGGCGGAGCGCATTATTTTCGCCGCAAGATTGTCGATAATTTCGTCGGCCAAAAGATCTAGCGAGTCTCCAGACTCGGGAAACAATTCGACGGCTTTAGCCCGTGCTGCGCCGCGCACTTCGCCAAGTGCGTCTTGTCGCGCCATCTTTTCCTTTATTGACAGCGCCGATTCAATACCGCCCTCGAACTTTGCGAATTCGCGTTCTAAGACCGAATACTCGTCCGGCTTTGCCGGAACGTCCCACACTGGCTTTCCGGCCTTGGATACAAGCTCGCCGATAGCGGCTATGACGGCCTGCTGAGCGTCGAATCCGAACTTGACCGCACCAAGAGTTGTTGCCTCGTCAAGTTCTCCGATTTCAGATTCTACCATGAGGACTCCGTCTTTGGTCGCGGCAACGACAAGATCCATCTCGCCGTCATCACATTGCTTTCTGGACGGATTCAGAATGTAACCTCCGTCAGCATATCCGACGCGCGCGGCGGCAATCGGCCCGGCGAATGGCACGCCGGAAACGGCGAGCGCCGCGCTGGACGCAATCAGCGCCAGAACATCAGGCTGATTTTTATGGTCAAACGAGAAAACCTGTGCAACAACCTGAACCTTGTTTTTGAAAGTTTCGGGAAACAGCGGTCGGATGGGGCGGTCTATCAACCGCGAAGTGAGCGTCTCTGCGGCAGACGGCTTGCCTTCGCGACGATCACGCGAACCCGGAATCCGACCGGCAGAAGAAAACTTTTCTTGATAGTCTACGGTCAGCGGGAAAAAGTCTTGCCCCGGTTCAGCGCCGCGTTCGGCGCAAACAGCGGCAAGCACCATGGTGCCGCCCATCGTGGCCATGACCGCACCGTCGGCCTGTTTTGCAAAGCGCCCGGTTTCAAGCACCAGAGTTTCGTCACCGTACGGAACTTCCACCCGCTCGGGATGATTCAAGAGACCTTTTCCGACAGAGCCGCCAAAAGTCCTGCCCGCCTCTTCTGAACCACCGTGTGCCGAATCCCTTGCAACTTCCGGAGCCGCAGTAGTCTTGCCGACGGCGCTTGCGCCCGTCTTTGTGGCATTTCCCTCCGGCTCACCGTTTTTTTGATTTTTTACAAGTTTGAATAACATTTTTACTCCTTTTTGGTTCTGTTACCCTGCCGCGAACAGGCGGCATCTTTTCGACCGCGCAGCGGCTGTCCTAGACCAAAGGAGCAATTATTCGTCATTATGTTCCGCCTTTGCAAAAGAACATAAAAATGAACAATCTCCCCCTGCCGTCCGCCTTTCGAACGCATTTTTCTGCTTTCTAAAAAATTCCATTCTCAGTTGCGCATATCCTTTCTTTTCCGTCATAGTCATAAAAAAGAAAGACGCCCGCTACTTTCGAAGTCCAAGCTTTTTGATAAGATTTTCATAGCCCTCATCGCTGCGCGATTTTATGTAAGTCAGCAACTTGCGCCTGCGGTTTACCATAAGCAACAACCCGCGCTTGGAATGCTGGTCCTTTTTATTAGCCTTCATATGTTCGGTCAGGCTCTTTATGCGTTCGGTCAGCACCGCCACCTGGGATTGAACAGAGCCCCCGTTGTCAGCTTCCGACGTTTTATTATCGGCAATAAGCTTCGCCTTCGCTTCTTTCGTTATCGACATTTTTATCACTTTATGTTTCGCACCAACGACGCACCCGCGTCATTGCACTTCCTGTTTAAGCATAAAACGGCACCTGCCATTATGCTTTCCACGACCAGCATTTTCATCTTGCCAGTCAAGCTATGACGCGCTTTGGCCTGATGCCCCGTCCCGCAATGCCCATTCCGATAAAACTTCCCCCAGAATAGACTCGGACCAGCCCCTTCTCTGCAACCGGCTCTAAAACACAGCCTCCGTTGCGGAAAAGCCGGGCGTCTTTGATTTCCGCAACCGGAATGCCGTCCAGCCCGAAATCAAGCGGCCACAAAAACTGCGCCGCATTTGCATTATTGCTCATTTTTTCCAAGAAATCAAGTTGTTGCGCAATTTTTATTGAAAAGCCGTTAGAAAAGACGCGTCGGATCATATCGCAAGTCCCAGTAAAATGCTGCCCGGTCGCCTCGTTTATCGCCGCGATAATATCCTGGACAAGAGACCGTACGTATGTTCCGGTCCCGCATTTTACGAAAAAAATCCCAGAATCAAAAGACAGATTGAAAATGGAAACCCGCTTCGGCATGAGCTCTGTCTTTATTCCCCTGCGGGCAAGGACATAGGCCGGAACACCGGCCACTTTCTTCGCCGAAAACATCGGCGGAGCCTGATCGTATTCCATGCCGGAGAATTTTGCGGCCGCTCTGCAAATCTGCAAGTCGGATGGAGTGCCGCCCGAATGCTCCAATACTCGACCCGTGAGGTCCCCGCTGTCCGTGCGCACGCCCCATCGTATGGAAAACAAGTATTCTTTACCTGCGTCTAGCTCCAGAAAAGAAATCATTTTTGTTGCCCCACCGAGGGCCACGGGCAGCAGCCCGGACGCCATAGGATCGAGGGTTCCGACATGCCCGAAAGTCTTCGCACCGAAAACCCGGGCGACTCTCCAAGCGGCTTGGCGAGAAGTCATGCCCGACGGTTTGTCTAAAATCACGAATCCGGACGACATCAGAACAAACTCAGCTGCTTTTCGCCATGAATATCCTCTGCGGTCTGCCCGATTTCGGCCGCCGTGGCGCTGGCGCCGCGTTCCAAGCTATCTAGAATATTCTGAGCCCGCCCCACGACGGAGGCGGGCATTCCAGCCAGCCTTGCGACATGGATTCCATAGGATCTGGATGCGGCGCCGCCAATGATTTTGTGCATGAAAACGATATCGCCCCCCGCCTCTTTCACCTCGATGGTCAAATTTTTCACACTTGGCAGCTCCACTCCGGTAAGCTCATGATAGTGCGTTGCGAACAAGCATCTGCATCCCAGCGCCGATACATGCTCCAGCACGGCCTGCGCAATAGCCATTCCGTCGAAAGTCGCGGTCCCGCGTCCTATCTCGTCGAAAATTATGAATGATTGGCTTGTGGCACGGGCGACGATGTTCGCGGTCTCTGACATTTCGACCATGAAAGTGGACTGCCCGCTGGCCAAATTGTCGGACGCGCCTACTCGCGAAAACAGTTGGTCGCAGAGTCCGACTTCGGCCCGATCCGCAGGAACAAAAGACCCAAGGTGGGCCAGAATTATGATCAGGGCGTTCTGACGAAGATAGGTGGACTTTCCGGCCATGTTTGGCCCAGTTATGAGCGCAACCGATTTTTCGCCCCCGAGAAGACATCCATTCTTTACAAATGAGTCGGCCTTTTGGCGCAAATTATGCTCAACCACTGCATGGCGGCCGCCCTCCACGCGCAGAACCGGATCGACAATCATGCGCGGCCGCGTCCAGCGCAGATCGTCCGCAACTTCCGCAAGCGCCGCATAAACGTCAATTTCCGCGACGACGGCGGCGGTCTCGCCTATTTGGGGCGCAGCTTCGCTGATCCGCGCGACGACCCGCGTTATGATTTCCTGCTCTATAACGGCAGCCCGCATGGAGGCGCTCTTTATCTCGCCGTCCAATTCTGCCAAACGCGGAGTGATGAAGCGCATGGATCCGACCAAGTTCTGCCGCAAAATAAATCCGCTGGCAGGATCCATGAGAGGCGCGGCGTTTTTGTCTGCCGCCTCTATGAAATAGCCGATTATTCCGTTGTATTTTATTTTGAGCGGAACGCCGGTCTGAGAACAATACTCGCTTTGAAGCTGTGCGATTAGCTCCTTGCCGCCGCCCGCAAGATCTAACGCCTCATCCAACTCTTTGGAGTATCCGCGTTTTATGACGCCGCCATCCCGCAACAGCGCAGGCATGCTATCGGAAAGGGCTTCGGTCAGATCGCCGCACAGGTCCGCGAAAAGCTCCATTTTCTGAATTTTAATGGCCAGGCCTGAATCGAAGCGCGGCCCCATGGCCCTAATATCCGGCAGGACTTTCAGAAATCCCAGCACTGCGGACAAATCTCTCGCCATTGCCCGCCCGGCGGAAATCCTCGACAAAGAGCGGCTAACATCTGGAGCGCGAACCAATGCGCCGGATAATTCGCGCATAAGCGCGGCATCGGCACGAAGGTGCGCGACATGATTCTGCCTGGCTTCGATCTCTGCCGCATCCGACGGCAGGTTGCGCAGCATGGCTCTCAGCAGACGTCCGCCCGGCGCGGTTTTAGTGCGGTCAATTATATCAAGTAGAGCGGCCCCGCCATCGCTCAACGGCTCGTCTATTTCAAGCGATTTCCAAGAACTCGCGTCGACGAGTAACCGCCGTTCCGCGCCGAACTGCTTTGGCGGTCCGAGCTTTACGGCGGATTTCTGCGTCACGTCAAGATACGCTAGCAGCATTTTTTCGGCTTTTGAACCCCCGGTATGACTGTCCCACTGTCTGCTGTGAATGGGCGCGCAGTTGAATGCGCCGCGAATTCGCATGATATCCGGCGCTTCTGCCAGAGCCTCGTCGAAAAGCACTTCCGCCGGATCCAGTCGAACCAGCTCGCCGAAAACGTCGTCGGCTTCTCCGTATAGAAACTCGCCCGTAGATATATCTGCGGCAGCGATCTGACGGCCGGAAACCGCGGCTAGAAAGTTGGATTTTTTCGGCGACAAGAGATTTTCATCGGTAAGAGTCCCGGCGGTCAGAACCCGCGCCACAGATCGTTCAATCTGCTTGTGCCCGCGCCGCCTGGCCTCCTCAGGCGTTTCAAGCTGTTCGGCAATTGCGACGGAAATTCCCTGCTTGACTAGGCGTCCGACATAGGATTCGGCCGCGTGCCACGGAATCCCGCACATTGGAATTTCAACTCCGCGCTCGTCAAGCCCGCGGGCGGTGAGCACCAGATCAAGCGCGCGAGAAACTACGACGGCATCGCCGAAAAAAACTTCGTAAAAATCGCCCAAGCGAAGCAGGAGCACCGCTCCCGGATGGGCCTCCTTCATATCCAAATACTGCCTCATGACAGGGGACAAATCTCTTGACATTTTTCTATTGTAGCCTGCGCCCCGCACCCCGTCAAGCCTCTCTTTTTGCGCTCGCCATCACGCGCCCTAAAATAAAAAAACACAGGGATATCGCGGAATTACCGGCTCTTCTTTTAATAAACAAAATTCATCTACAGCTTGACCGCACAATCTAGATCAATAACACAAACGGAAGTGAAACAAAATAGTCCATAAACAGACCTTGTACAAAATGTAAAACTTTCTTGCGAGCACTTTATACAGTACATTATGGTCCACGTCCGTCCCAAATCCAAGCTTTCCGCTATTTTCCCTCAGATAACTGCTCGATTTTTGTCTCGGCGGCCCTTAGCATCTGCTCGCAATATACCTTCAATTTGGACGCCTGCTCGTATGCGGCGACGGTCTCGGCCAGCGGCAAAGCCCCCTGCTCCATTTTTTTTACCAAGTCGGCAAGCTGCCGGTAAGCGTCTTCAAAAGTCAATTCCTGTTCTGCCATTTTCGCCCCCTAGTACATAGTCTGAAGTATATGCCGACTTTTTTCGATATCGACCAGCATTTTGCCGGATCCTCGCGCTACGCAAGACAGCGGCTCGTCAACCAAGAATGCTGGCAGATTGGTGGCATTGCGAATGGCCAGATCCAAAGACCGCAACATAGACCCGCCCCCAGTCATGGCGATTCCGAAATCCACGATATCGGCTGAGAGTTCCGGCGGCGTAGATTCGAGCGCCAGCTTCACAGTATCGACAACCTTTCCGACAGTCTGCGCCAGAGCCGCCGCAACTTGCGTCTCGGTTATAGTGGTCTCGCGCGGCACTCCGGTCAAAAGATCCCGCCCCTTTATATTCATAGACTTCTCATCTTTTTTATCTTTTGGCGCTATGGCGCATCCGATTCGTTTTTTGATTTCCTCGGCAGTGGTCTCGCCGACAAGGAGATTTTTATTTTTGCGTACATAGTCGATAATATCCAAATCCATCTGATCCCCGGCGACGCGGACGGCATTGGTATAGACTACCCCGCCGAGCGATAAAACGGCGACTTCGGTGGTCCCCCCGCCGATATCGAGCACCATGGATCCCACCGGCTTGTCGATCGGCAGGCCAGCTCCGACTGCGGCGGCGGTGGATTCCTCGACTATGTAGACCTTCCGGGCCCCGGCGGAATCGGCGGCCTCTTGAATAGCGCGGCGCTCAACCTGAGTCGCGCACGACGGCACGCAGATAATAATCATTGGAGCGGCTAAGGCGAAATTTTTGTGAACCTTGCGGATAAAGAACTTGATCATTTCTTCGGCGATTTCAAAGTCGGCGATGACGCCATCTTTAAGGGGGCGTATTGCGGATATGGTTCCCGGCGTGCGCCCGAGCATCTGCTTGGCCTCCATTCCTATGGCCAAAACTTCGCGGCGCCCCAAAAGGCGATTTTCCGCGACGGCGACGACTGACGGCTCGTTCAATACGACCCCGTGCCCGGCGACATATATAAGAGTGTTTGCAGTTCCTAGATCTATAGCCATATCGGAGGAAAAATATTTCATAAGTCCGTTAAACATCGGCATCCTCGCTTGATTTTTTTTCAGTATAAATCCATTTGCGAGTCATTGCAAGGAATAAATGAAAAAAGTGTCATTGTGCGTTTCCCTTTCTCTTATACAATCCAAGCCCTTCAGGATTGTGGACAAATTGCATCTCGTTTTGCTCGCGCCACGCGTCCAGATTGCGCGGCCAAGCCACATAATGACATCTCTGTTATTTGTAATTTATCGGAACGCCTTGCAATTAACTCAAGGTGCAATTATAATCCTGTTATGAAAAATATATTGAAAACGGCTCTTGAGCAAAGAACGGCGATCCCGGCGTTTAATATTTACAATCTCGAAGGTTTGCAAGCAGTGCTCGCGGCTTGCGCGGCAACCGGCAAAATTGCAATTCTGGCAATGAGCGGAGCGGCATTGAACTATGCTGACAATGACTTCGCCAGCTTTGCGACTACGCAGGGCTGGATGCACTTGGACCATGGGAAAACGCCGGAAATATGCAAACATGCGATAAGCCTTGGTTTTAAAAGCGTCATGATAGACGGCAGCAGCTTGCCGTTTGAAGAAAACGCGGCTTTGACAAAGCAGGTGGTGGAAACAGCGCACAAGAGCGGGGTATTCGTGGAAGCAGAGCTTGGAACCCTGTGCGGCATAGAGGACGACATCAGCAACGCTGCCTGTACTTATACAGACCCGCAGCAAGCAGAAAAGTTTGTAAAAATGACCGGATGCGACAGTCTGGCGATAGCGATAGGCACAAGTCATGGAGCTTTCAAAATGAAACCCGGCGACACTCTAAGGTTCGACATATTAGAAGAAACGAGGCAGCGACTACCGGAAACTCCGCTTGTTTTGCATGGAGCTTCGCAAATTCCGCAGCAATACGCGGAAATAATGGGGCTCGAAAACGCGGATGGCATACCGGCGGAACAAATAGCGCGCGCCGTAAAGCTTGGAATAAACAAAGTAAATGTGGATTCGGACGCAAGACTTGCCTGGTGCGCGGCAATGAAAGCGGAGTTTTCGAAAAATTTAAAAAATTTCGATCCCCGTCATTACCTGACCCTTGCAAGAGAAGAAATGAAAAAACAATATATCGCCGAACTATCTTCCATTTCCATCTGACCTGCCTTAGCACTCCCGCCCCATAAAAAAGCTATCATTTGTGCTTGTCATCTCGGCCTGATCGCACAATCCGGATCATAGGGCCGCGCACGAAGCCACGGCACAGCACAAAAAGGCCTTGCTTTATTCATTTTCATAACATTAACTTCCAGTAAAAATTACGAAATTTTGTTGTTATTCTGTTGAAAGCCGGAACAAGGTCTATAAAATGCGAGCAGAGCAGGCAATAAAAAAATTAAAATTTTATTTTTTCGTAGTTTGATTGCAAAAAAAGTTTTGATACCATGTTTCGGTCAATGATCCTCTGTGTTCCCAGAAATGACAAAATCCATGATGCGAAATATGTTGATCATATCAACGCACGGCTTTGACCTCAGTTTCATCAAAAATCAATGCCGCGCGGACCGGTGTTGCGATGAATAAAATCGCAAAAAAATCCTCTCATTTTAATTTGAGGGAATTTTATAAAATCCATTCTATTCTCACAATGCCAAATTTCGTCAAACATAGCGTTCGTTGCATTTTTTTCAACTATTATGCTTATCCTATTACACATAAACGAATGGTGCCATTATGAGAACTGGCCGCACAATCTAGGAAATAGGACTGTGCGGCGAAGTTATGCGACAAAATAAATGTGCATCGTTTTGAAAA
>JAITBM010000019.1 GCA_031283565.1 Rickettsiales bacterium | reverse complement strand
TAGCCGCCGCGAATAAAGCCGCCTTATCTCGCGGCGGCGTTTTACGCGCATGGGCAGACGATAAAACAGGACAATCAAGGCCGGCAATTTCCCGACCAAATTCATGATGAATCTTTTTTTGCGGATTGGCCTTCGCAAAACGGACGCGCCGCGCGTATGGAAATCACGCTCCGGCGGGCCCGGGCTTTACCGCGGCGGCCCTCTACGGCGAAGAACGCAAGCACGACTGTGGGCGAAGGAACATCGTTCCAAGGATGCATACGGCGGCGTACCTGTAAATATAGGCGCGGAATTGATGATAATTGCGCAAAATCACAATCAAAACGGCAGCGGGTCCATCCCATGCATTCAAGGCGATAAAATATAGGATCTTGTATTGATTGGCAGCCGCATGGCGCCGGCGCAAAAATATGCCAAGACGCCGTAATCCAAGCCGGAGCGGCGCTCATGGCAATGTCCCGCCGCTGGCAACCGCAGGGGGGCAATCCGGTCAAAGCCTTCGCGAAACGCGATGCCGCGCATGTTTTTATAGGCGGGACCAGGCCCGTAAATAAAGAACCCGTCAGCTTTCCCATTGCCGGTAAAATAAGGGCGTCATTGCGTGGCTTAAACCGGTCATCGCACCAGCCCCGCGGAATCCCCGAACGGCGAAAACGCACGGTCAAAACAAACGCCAGTTCCATTCGCCTGCAAGTCAAGTCATGAATTTTTTACAGACGGCGCGATTCTTTTAAGTCCGGAGCAAGATATGCAAAATGCGAGCATGGCGGCCATCAAAAAGCCGCCCGTCTTTCATAGTTTGATTGCAAAAAATTTCGGCGCCCCGTTCCGGCCAACGGCGCCGCCATGCCCTAGTCATAAAAACTGTCGCCGCCGGAATTCGATGTCGCCTTCACTCTCTGCAGCTCGAAATAACCTTTCGGGAACTCAGTCCGGACCCGCAGCCCGTTGAATTCGACGGCGGTCGACGCCCCGGTCGCATCATCAATAACCCATGACCTCAGAGAAACGGGATTCGATGAAAACACCACCGTCATATTTCCGATCCCCTCCTGATCCCGGATGTGCATTTTCAGAGAAAACCCATCCTTTGACTTTTCCGTTTCAGACACAACGATATCCGCCCCCGTCAAGTCTATTTTCTTGCGAACCAAAATCCCCGCCGGAGTCGAAGACAGGGGCACCGTCGTTATCTGGTCCAGCAGCTTGTCGTAAAAGTACAAATCCCTGCCGTTGGAAATCAGCTGCACCGGAAGCTTGTCATAATCCAATCTCACGCGCCCCGGACGCAGCATGTAAAACGCCCCGCGCTCCTTTTTCCCGTTCGATATCTGCGAGAATCCGCCCGACAGTCCAGTTATGCCGTTCAGATACGCCTCCGCCTTTTTCACCAGCGCCCGGTCCGCCGCCGCAAGCAAGGCCGCCGGCGCCATAACAATCAGCAAAGAGCAAATTATTTTTCTCATTCTTGTCACTTTTCCACGACATCAAGCTTTCACGGCACGCTTTACCTCATTTCGGAACAAAATCATCGGCCGCGCCTTTCTTTTCAGCCGTTGCCGGCGGCCCGGCTTTCATACCGCCGCGTCTTCCAGCAAAAATTGCACGCCTCCGAATCGGTCGTTCATTTTCAAACGCCCCGCCAGTCTTATTTTAGCACCGCGATTCGCCTCGTCCAGCAAAAATTTCCCGACAGGGGTTCCGCTCATGCCAAAACCCACCACCGCCAGATTACCCGAAGCTGTTTTCAGGTTGCCTGAAAAATGCGAGCCGTTCCCAATGGTTTTCGCAAACGTCCATATCCCCCCGCTCAAGGCGAGGACAGGCTCGGGATTGCCCATGCCGAACGGCTCCAGCTGCGACAGTTTCGCGCACAATTCGACCGTCGCACCCCCGGCATCCATCCCGATGTCCGTCGCCAGGCGCGGCTTTTGGCGCGATCCGCCAAGCTGCAATTTCACGCGCTCTTCCAAAAAAACGGCGAATTTCTCAGAGCCGGACGCCGCGAGATCAAAGCCCGCCGCCGCCGCATGCCCGCCCCCCGCCGTTATTAGCCCGGCCTCTAGGGCGTCCCGGATTATGCGCCCAAGATCCACGCCAGAAACGCTGCGCCCGCTGCCATTCACCACACCGCCAGAAATCGTGGCAACACAGCACGGAACGCCGTATTTCTCCCTAAGCCGCCCCGCGACTATGCCCATCACGCCGCCATGCCAGCCATGCCCTGCCGCGAATATGCAGAACTTGCCGGATTGCTTCTGCGCCTGGCCATCCGCATCTATCATTATTGCGTTCTGTATGGATTGCCGCTTCGCATTCATTTCATTCAGGCGGGAAACCAAATCCGCCGCCATCAGGCTGTTATCCGTAAGCAGCAGGTCCAGCGCAAGACCCGCGTCCGTTATCCGGCCAGCCGCATTCAGCCGCGGCCCCAGCATGAAGCCCGCCGCGTAGACATCGGCCCTGCGAACGCCCGTCGATTCCATAAGGGCTTTCAATCCGCAATTCAAAGTCCGATCCAGCACTTTCAGACCGCTGGCCGCTATCGCCCGGTTCAGCCCCGTAAGCGGCATGGTGTCGCAGATCGTCCCCAAAGCCACAAGGTCCATAAACTTCATCATATCCATGACCGGATGGCCCATTACGCGGTTCAGCGCGGCCAGGAACATGAAAGCCACCCCAACCCCGGCAAGATTCCCAAGACCGGAAGAATCGCCGCGCTGGTTCGGATTCACAACCGCGTCCGCCTGAGGCAGGTCGCGCCCGGGCTGGTGATGATCCGTTATCACCGTCCTCATGCCAAGCTCACGGGCTATGAGAGCCTCGCGCGAGGCCGTTATCCCGCAGTCCACCGTTATCATCAGCCCGGCGCCCTTTGCCGCAAAATCCCGAACCGCCGCCTCGTTCACCCCGTATCCCTCCCGCTCCCTATCCGGAAGATGCCAGATGACGTCGGCGCCAAGCTCGCGGAAGAACTTTACCCGTATCGCCGTGCTTGTTATCCCGTCGACATCGTAGTCCCCGAATATAGCAATTTTCTCCTTGGCGCGAATCGCGCCGGCCGTTATC
>JAITBM010000076.1 GCA_031283565.1 Rickettsiales bacterium | reverse complement strand
AGCGCCGAAGTTCCGGCAAGCGCCCCCAACGATCCGTTTGTTGGATTGGTCGCCGTCGATCCCAAAACCGCTATGTTCATGCTTGATGCGCCGGCAGCCGCAACCGCCATGGCCGGGTTCGCCGCAATGCTCAGGCCCGAGGCCGCATTTATCGCCGCCCCGAGGTTCAGTCCGAAGGCGGAATCGTTTGAAATCGAAACTTGCAGAACTTTGACGTCTATCGTAACCAGCTGCGACAAGCGCTTGTTCTGCTTGCCTATGTAATCGCCGACGCGGGTTAAAATCGACGGCGGCGCAGTCACGGTTATCGTTCCAAGAGATTTTGACACGGTGAACTTGGCGTTTTCGCTGGATCCTATGATTCCGCTTATCGCCGTCTCTATCTCTTCCCATTCTTTCAGATTCGATTCCATGGCGACGCTATTGCCGTCCTCGGATCTTATCGAAGACTGGTACGATATGTCGGTGCCGAGCGCATAAAGCGAGAACGTCCGCGTCTCCGTTTCGAAAAACACTATAGACTCCTTGTCGTAATACCATAGCAGGTCCAAGTCCGTCGCCACCTGCGACAGCAATTGCGAAAGCTTGCCCGTAAAGCCGACGTTCATTGTTTTTTTCAGCTTGTCATTCGCTATCTTGGAATCTATTTTTACCGAAATTCCGGTTATGGAATGGATGTTGTTCGCAAGCACCTGCAGCGATACGGGATCACCCAGCAAGATTGTGATTCCGGAATCGGTCTCGAATTCTTTCGGCAGGCTGTTTTTGTGCGCCAGCATTGTCGAGCTGTCTCCGAGCCAGATGCCCTCGCTGGTCGACACCGTGTCGTTAACTATCTTGGCCCGCGGATTCTTTGACATCTCGAAGGCCTCGAAAGCGTTCACAAAGTCCTGATCCACGGTCGAGGCCACCTGCTGCGACTCGCGCTTGGCGCATGCCGCCCCCAATGCCAGAATAAAAACAACAAATTTTTTCGCCACTTTGCTCATTTATTGCACGCCGCGCATCAGCTGTCCTCTTCCGCGCTTATCACCAGCACGCGGTTGCCCTTGTAGAACTTCGCGTACGGTATCGGGGCCGCGCGCGAAAAATTGCGCACCAGCGCGCTGGATACGTCTATGAAGCGCCCCTTAAACACGGCGGAGGCCGCTATCGGATATTCGCGCGGAGTATTCCACACCAGATCCCAGCCCTCGCGGTCGCACCACGTTTGCAAGACCTCGCGCAGGCTCTGCCCCGACGCCACCACCCACGAGCGCACCTGGTCCCTTGCGTCGGGCGCCGGCTGCTCTTCGGCCGAGGGGTCGACCGCTATGTCCGACAAGCCGCGCTCCGCGCCGCCGCCATGCTGGGTATACCGCGGGGCCGAGAATTTCTTCCTGTCAGACTTAGACACGGACAATACACGGGCGCCGTCGTCCTCCGGCATCTCGGTATGCATGAACGGCATTTCGGACTGATTTTCGTACGGATAGAACCCCTCTGCGGCCTGGTATGGCTGCGTCATGCTGGCGCCGCCGGAAAACGAATCAGAAATATAGTCCCCCCCCCCCAGGTTTATGTTATTTTCCACCCGCATGTCGGCGCCGATTTTCGATATTATTTTTATATTTTCATCCCCGCCTCTGTTCGGCGCCGAGTCGGGGGCGATCAAAACATCCGCGTCTGTTCCGGCCATGGGCCATGCAGGCACCGGCGGCGGCACGGAATCCCCGTCCGCAAATACCGGCGCCGCCAAAATGGCAAAAATCGCGGCAAAAAATCGGACAGACGCCATATCCTTTCCTTTCATGCTTGTGATTATAACGAGTTTTTATTTTCGTGGCAAGTCATTTCTATCAATTGAAATTTCGCAAATCCGGCGCTATAATGAAAGCATGGAAATGCCAAGCGAAAATATTGTAAGAGCAATAAGCGGCGAGCGGCGCGAGCCGGGATGGCTTTTAGACGCGCGCATGGCCGCGCTGGCCGCATGGCGGGGCATGGACGAGCCGCACTGGGCCGACATAGATTACGCCCCCATAAATTACGACGCCTTGAATTACTTCAACCGGCCCGCGCCGATGGATAATTCCGATCTTGCGGCGGCCTATAAGAAAATGGGGCTGCCGGCGCACGAGCAGAAAGCCCTTCTCGGCATGGCCGTGGACACGATCATCGACAGCGGGTCCGTCCATACCTCTTACACCGCGGAGCTAAAAAAACTGGGCATAATATTCCTGCCGCTGTCCGATGCGGTCATGAAGCATGGCGAAACGGTAAGAAAATATTTCGGATCGGTGGTGCCCGGAAACGACAGCTTCTTCGCGGCGCTGAACATGGCCGTCTTTTCAGACGGAACCTTCGTGTATGTTCCTTCCGGCGTGAAATGCCCGATAGACCTCGCGTCCTACTTCCGCATTGAGACGGCCGGAATCGGCCAGTTCGAAAGGACGTTGATTATTGCCGAACCGGGGGCGGAGCTGTCCTATATGGAGGGGTGCTCGGCGCCCAGGCGCCCGAACCATCAGCTGCACAGCGGAGTGGTCGAAGTCGTTGCGGGCAAAGGCTCGTCGGTGAAATACGCGACCGTGCAGAATTGGGCCTCAAGCGTCTACAACTTCGTCACGAAG
>JAITBM010000042.1 GCA_031283565.1 Rickettsiales bacterium | reverse complement strand
ATCACCCTGCCCCGCCCGGTATGTCCCCATCAGCCCCAAATTAGAAAAGCCGTCTTTCCGATCACCATTGCGGCGGCGCCAGCGCAAGTCTGCCGCAAGCGAAAACCTATTTGAAAATCCATACTCCACTATCTCGCGCGCCTGAAAATATTCCCCGAAATCAAGCGATGTCTTCGACCCAAAATCCCCAAGCCCGCCAAGGTACATCGGATCCTCTATATCCGTTCTGTTCGCCGCGCATGCAGGCTTCAAACTCAAGAAGCTCATCGCCGCCGCCAGTAAAATTCGCTTTCCCATCTTTTCCCCCTGTTATTCTAGAAAACCACCGCAATGCTCGCGCCCGCCGCATAATGCCCGTAATTGCTGAATGCGGAAGCCCCGTAATTATAGCCGCCCCAATACACATTTGAGTTGTCAAATCCATCCGCGCTGTCCCACAAAGCCATGCTTCCCCAGACCGACACCGCCGCGCTTTTCCACGGCTGATAGGAAATGGTTGCCGTCGCGCCAAGCTGCTGATGCCATTCTCCGTCAGAATATGCGACTTGCAGATCGGCCGACCAATCTGAGTTCATCGCCGCAAAAAGACCGATTCCCGAATCGTACCACAGGGATTTTTGAACGCCTTCTTTCTGCGTGAAATAATAGTTGCCGGCGCCTATGCCATAGCTGTCTATCCCCCTCCAATTCATCATATAGGCGCGGGCAAATCCGTAAATCATCGTGTCGTCGTTCTTATACCCAAGCTTGGCCTCGCCCATTAACGATGACGCCAAATCCTTGTACCCCTGATATGCCAGCATTGCATTGGCTATCCAATCATCGCCATTCGCAAAACGCCAGCGCAATCCGACGCCCCATTGCGAAACGCCGGACGCATTTTCATAATCATCTGGCGCGTAATCCCATTGCAAATTCAAGCTGTCGTGCGAGAATGTTGCGGCCGCCATGATCATTACCGTATCTGTTATTCCGAATGACGCCGTTTCTGCCAACGCGGTTATGCCGGCGGAATAGTTGCCGGTATGGTTATTCAGCTGGCCGCTATAAATCTTGAAATCCAGGCTGTCATTGCTGTACGACAAATCCGTAATGGACGCGAACTGGCCGGTCAATGGCTGGTAGAACGGATTGTTCAGATTATATTTCCGGTTGTCGGCGGTCTTTTTTGATTCCGCTCTTGCAGACCTGGCCATTCCCTCGCAGCCGTCGGGACCGCAGCCGTTGAAATCCTTGTACAAGCCGCCGCCGCGCCGGGTCAAAGACACATAATAAAGATCAGCTGACGATTTTATGCGAGCCGGACCGCCCGTTATCTCATCGGATACGGTCTCGTATTTTTCCTTTTTTGCAGGCGGAGACGACATGTCGGCGGTGCTGGATGCGCCAAGCGCCGAACGCGCCGCAATTGCGCACAAAAACGGAATATATATCTTCTTCATTTTTCAACCTTTGCTGAAATTATATCATAAAAAACGCCATTTGCATATTTTTTGTGGCGCGGCTTGCCTTCTTGTCATCGTGTGAGCTGGCGGCGAATCGCAGCCACAGCATCCGCGGCAACCATGCCGATAAAGGCGCCAGCCAGCACGTCGGACGGAAAGTGAGCCCCAATGAACAGACGGGAAGCACCCGCAGCCAGCGCGATAGCCCAGGTCGCCCACTTTATTTTAGGAAATGCAAGCCCCAGAGACACTAGCGCTGCGAACGCCGCCGCCGTATGCCCGGAGGGAAACGATCGGAATGCATGACCGGATCCGAAAGGCTCAAAGCCTGTCTGCCCCATCGTCTCGAACATAACCGGCCTCATGCGGCCGACGAATACTTTCAGCGCGGCCACGGCAAACTCGGCTAACAGTATCGCGGCAGACATATTCAACGCCGCGATTTTCATTCTGTCCAACTTGATCGCATATGCGGCGAGAAATAGGGCAACCGATGCGCCCAGCAAAACCTTCCAGCTGAAAAATACCTCAAACCAATGCCATGCAGGTCGGTCGAATCCACGCAGAGGGGGCAGCATAATCATGTCAATCCCGGCAAATCCAAGGGCCACAGCAACTGCCACTAGCGCTGCCGCCACAGCGAGGCGCCTCCAATTCACAGTTTTATCCTTATTCAAAAACATTTTTATCACTTTTTGTTGTTAACACGGTCCGATCTAACCATTTGCTTGTTGTTTGCGACGGCAATCACACTTTGCCAAGACCTGAATCCTTTGCTATTTTTGCGCGGCGAGCCGAATAGGACGGAGCCGTCATCGGGTAATCGTCCGGAAGACCCCATTTTGCCCGGTATTGTTCGGGGCTTAGGCGGAATTTCCGCAAGATATACCGGCGCAGCATTTTGTGCTTCGTTCCATCTTCAAAACATATTATGCAATCTGAGCGAATCGAATCGGCGACTTGTTTTGCCGTAAGCTGCAACGCCTCGGTGCGGCGCAGGCTTTCTGTTGCCTGGCGCACCGCCTCGTCTATCGAAAGCCCGGAATCCCTCTTTACGGCCGCCGCCGCAAGGTTCGCAACCGCTATCGTAAAATCATTGTTTTTCGCCATTTTGTCTGATATGATTCTATCATAGAATAAACTTGAAGTAAAACATCGGTATTATGGAAATAAACATGCAGCCTTTGGCCGATAAAATGCGCCCGAAAAACATCGGCGGCATTGTGGGCCAGCCGCAGATTCTTGGCGAAAACGGCATAGTGCGGCGAATGGTCTCTTCGGGGAAATTGTCAAACCTGATCCTGTGGGGTCCCCCGGGATGCGGCAAGACTACTATCGCCAAGGCTATGGCTGCGGGCGTAGATATGGATTTTGTCGCCATGTCCGCCGTGTTCAGCGGCACAAGCGACGTAAAAAAGGTCATGGAGACGGCAAAAGAGAGCGCCGCGCTCGGACGCAAGACTCTGCTATTTATAGACGAAATCCACCGATTCAACAAGACGCAGCAGGATACCCTGCTGCCGTATCTTGAAAACGGAACTGTCGTGTTCATCGGCGCAACTACGGAAAATCCAAGCTTTGAACTGAACAATGCCCTCTTGTCGCGCTGCCATGTCGCCGTACTTCGCCCGCTTGTAGCCGACGACCTCTTCACATTGATCGAACGTGCCGTATCGGAGCTTGGGCGGGATCTGCCGATCACCACAGATGCAAAAAAGCGACTGTGTGAAATGGCGGACGGGGACGCGCGGTTCCTGCTGAACACGATAGAATATATTGCAAGCCTTGATCCAAAAAATGCCATTGACGTCCCGACCTTGGATTCGCTGGTTCAGAGGCGCCCATCTCTTTCCGACAAAGCCGGGGACGAGCACTACAACCTGATATCAGCCGTGCACAAGTCGCTTCGCGCGTCCGACACCGATGCGGCGCTTTATTGGGTCGCGCGCATGATGCGGGGGGGACAGGATCCGGCATATCTGTTCCGCCGCCTGACCAGATTCGCCATGGAGGATATCGG
Organism: Rickettsiales bacterium; assembly: GCA_031283565.1. Taxonomy (GTDB): domain Bacteria; phylum Pseudomonadota; class Alphaproteobacteria; order Rs-D84; family Rs-D84; genus JAISGC01. The sequence goes on along the minus strand of JAITBM010000042.1, from coordinate 6,796 downwards.
ATTGGCCGATCCGCAGGCTGTGCAGCTTGCAATCGCATGCTGGCAGATTTATGAGCGCATGGGAACCCCGGAGGGTGACATTGCGCTAACGCAGCTGGTAATATATCTGGGCACGGCGCCGAAAAGCAACCGCAACGATGCGGCGAAGATGCTGGCGTGGGCAGCGGCCGAAAAATACGGATCGCTCATGCCGCCTAAAAACATCATGAACGCGCCAACCCGCATGATGAAGGACTTGGGATACGGCAACGGCTATATATATGAACCCGATACCGAATCGGGCTTTTCGGGGCAAAACTGTTTCCCGGAATCAATGGGGCGGCAGAAATTTTATGAGCCGGTAGAGCGCGGATTCGAGCGCGAGATAAAAAAACGTTTGGATTATTGGGACAAGCTGCGCCGCGATTTGGGCAAGGGATGAAGTGATTTGCCGCAAGCCGGCGTGGAGCGGCGTCCAGCGGCACGCGCGGAGCATGTATATATTAAAGTTTGCGCCGCGTTATCTTTCGAAATCCGAATCCAGTTCGGCGAACGAAAACTTCTTCCAGACCGGACGGCCATGGTTGCATTGGCCGCTGCGCTCTGTAGACTCTATGTCGCGCAGAAGCGCGTTCATCTGCTCAAGCGATAATTTCTGCCCGGCCCGCACCGAATGATGGCAGGCATAATTCGCAAGTTTCAAATGCAACCGCTCTTTCATAACCGACGAATGCCCGTTTTCCAGAACCTCGGCAGCCACATCCGACAAACATGCCGCCCAATCCAGCTCGAAGTCGGATGGAATTTCGTATACCGCCAGCACGCCGTTTCCAAATTCACCGACCACGACGCCGCCTTCTTCCAAATCGGCCTGTATCTCCATGACCGCCGCCACCTGTTCGGGATTCATGCTCAATATCAGCGGTATCAGCAGCGGCTGGCGTTTCACGGCGCCCGCCCTTAGTCGTTCATAGGTTATCCTTTCATGCGCGGCGTGCTGGTCTATTATCAGCATGCCGTCGGCATTTTCGGCTATGATATACTTGCTGCCTATCTGGGCCCGGGCAAAGCCGAGCGGCATGGAAAAAACCTCGCCAACCGGCTCATCAGGCTGCGGCTCCAACGGCAGTGCTGCCGCTTCAGCGGGGACGGACGGAACGGAAAATTCGAACGGCGCTCCGGCAGCCCGTGGTATTCCGCCGGGGCGCGCGGCCAAAACCCTCCGTATCGATGCGACCATAAAATCCCGCACCCGCGCGGGCTCTAAAAAATGCACATCAGTTTTCGCGGGCGACACGTTCACATCCACATCCGTTTTCGGAATTTCGAGATACAAGCAGCACAGCGGATATTCGCGCGCATGCATCACATCAAAATATGCGGCGCGAAGCGCACCAACCAAAACCTTGTCCTTGACCGGACGGCCGTTCACGAACAGATATTGGTCTATCGAAGAGGCGCGGCGCAAAGTCGGCTCGCTCACGAATCCCGAAAGCTTCAGATTTCCGCCGTGCTCGTTTATCTCAACCATGCGGCCCCTAGAATCATCGCCCAGAATTTCCGCGACCCTTTCCGACAGGGGGACCGACGATTTATAACGGAGCCTGCCCATTTCCAACTCCACATCGGGCCGCGCCAGAGCCAGCCGTTTAACGATTTCGGATGCCGACATCATCTCAACCCGGTCGGAACGCAAAAATTTCAGCCGTGCGGGGATATTCTTGAATAAATTTTTCACCTTTACACGGGTGCCAGAACTCCACGGGGACGGTTTTATATCACGCGTCGCGCAATCCAACGCAAGTCCGTTCGACTCTATCGTCATCTCGGAGACCGAAGCTATCGAGGGCAGAGCTTCGCCCCTGAATCCCATGAAGCTGATGTTCAAAAGATCATTGTCCGGAAGCTTGCTGGTGGCATGCCGCAGGATTGATTTTTCCAAGTCCCCGCGATCCATGCCGCGCCCGTTGTCCGAAACCTGCATCATGGTGCGCCCGCCGTCGGCTATGTCCACAGCTATATCCGTGGCTCCGGCGTCCAGCGCGTTTTCTATAAGTTCTTTTATCACTGAGGCCGGCCTTTCCACTACTTCGCCGGCGGCGATTTTATCCACAAGATCGTCTGGCAGTATTCTAACCGGCATTGGCCAACCCCCATTCGGCGAATTTGATCATGCGGTAAAAGTCCGCGAACGAAGGCGCCTTCAATGTCATCTTGCTCCGCGCTACATCGACCGGAAGCGAGTTAAAAATCATGTTCATCTCATAAATTCCGAAGTCCACCCCGACGGGACGCCCGAGCACGGAATGATCCCATATCAGGCGGCGCATTAAAAATAAATCTTCTTCGCTTGGATTATCATGGGCGACGTGGGATCGGAACTTTTCAAACGCGGGTCCGGTCATTGCCAGCGGCAGGTATTTCTCGATTCTGTCCGTTCCCTCTTCATATATGAACCGCATGAATCCTCTGTCCGTTTCTGGAACAAGGTCCAGCCAATTGCGGAGTGCCTTGTTTTTCACTACGCATTCAAAGCCGCTATTTTCCGCCGGCGCGGCCCCCGGCGCAATGGTTGGCGGATTGATTTTTCCTAGCGCGGCGCGGACTTTCTCGTCATCAAAGCCCGATAGATTCATTTCCAAAAATTCCGCCCGCTTCTTCAGATAAGCCAGATCTATCGCCATTTGTATTCCACTTTCAGTATTTCAAATTCTTTTTCGCCGGACGGCGTTTTTATCAGGCAGCGATCGCCGCATTTTTTTCCAATCAGCCCGCGGGCAAGGGGGCTCGTTATAGCTATGACGCAGCTTGCCGGATCCGATTCGTATTCGGACAGTATCCTGTACCGGCGCTTCATTCCGTTCCCATCCTTTAGTTCCACCGCCGCGCCGAACATGACGGCATCGCCGGAAAGCGCGGATATATCTATCACATCGCTGTTATCCGATATGGCTTCTAGGCGCCGGATTTCCGTATCGATATTTCTCTGCGCGTCTTTTGCGGTCTTATAGTCCGCGTTTTCGGATAAATCTCCAAGCTCCCGCGCTTTGGCGACGGCATCAAGCGCGGCGGGACGCTCGATTTCCTTTAATATGCGCAGCCTTTCTTTTAATGCGAAATAACCTTCCGCAGATATGGGCATCTTATCCATGATAACACCTTTCCTTTATTTGCCAAACAACGAAATATCAATTATAATGCAATCAATATGATAATCAACCGATTTCTTGCGCGGCGATACAGGCAGAGCCTGTATCTTGTGCTAGCCGCCATAAGCAGCATACTATTCGCCACCACTTTCATGCAGGAGATAGGCGGCGGAGCACTGATTCCGGCACTGGACGCCTCATTTGCGCACTTTCTGGAAATGCTGCCAATGTTTCTACCGCTCGCAGCATTTTTGGCCACCTTGATGGCATTCCAAAAACTGACAGTTTCAAGCGAGTTTGCCATAATTCAGTCCGCGGGGCTATCGCTTGCACGCGCAATGCGCCCCATGACTACGACAGCCGCGATAGTCGGAATAATCGCGGCAACCGTGGTAAATCCGCTGTCCGTCGGGTACGGAGCGGTGGCTTCGCGTCTTGAAAAGATCGATGGCGCCGTCTGGCTTCACGACAGCGCGAATGGCATAACAGTTCGGGCGCTGGATGCGGATGGGGGATCAAGCGGACTGACACTTATCGACGCCACTATAATAATCCAGGATTCCGCCTTTCGCATAGCCTCGCGCATCGATGCGAAAGAAGTGTCGGTCAAAGATGGGAAACTGTCAGCGCAGCATGCGAAAATTTTCGGATCCGAGGGCTTGGAAAGAACAATGAACTGGTCTGTCGATTCAAACCTAGACCCCGGCGCCGTGCTCAGCCGGTCCCTGAAGCCAAGCCAGGTGTCGTTCTGGAAATTGCCGAAATTGATAAAAAGCTTATCGTCGATTGGAATTCCGACAACTGCGCATGAGCTGCAATTTCTGTCGCTTTTGTTCCTGCCGTTGGTTTTGGCGGCCATGACGACGCTCGGAGCCGCGTTTTCGCACAGCCGCTCGCCGCGGCGGTTTTCATTTGCGCGGCAGTTCGCGGCTGGAATAATATGCTGCTTCTGTGCGTATTTCGCAATGCAGATTTTCGGCGCCATGGGAAATTCGGGAGCGCTGCCCCCGATAGTGGCGGCGTTCATGCCGCCAGGCATAGTGCTGTTCGCGGCGCTCGCGGCCATAAATAAAAACGCCACAGTATAAACAAAAGGAAAAAAATGCCACTAAAAAAAAAGAAAAAATTCAGAAACATGGTCATTTTCTGGCTGACGGCGCTCGCGGCCATGTTCCTTATGGTGTATGTTCCGAAGCTGTCAGACCAGCAGAGGCGCGAGATTGAGCTATATTGACGCATTTTTGGAGGCTTTGGCGGCAGAAAAGGGGCGCGGAGCCAAGACCGTCGAATCGTACGGGCGGGATTTGGCGCAGGCCGAGGTCGCGGTCGGCGAGCTGAACAAAGCCTCCGGCGCGAAATTGTCCGAATTTTTAGCGGATCTGTCCAGGGGGGGTATAAAGGCCAGCACGTTGGCGCGCAAAACCTCCGCGCTACGCATGTTCTACCGCTTCCTTATCGGAGAGAAAATCATATTGGAAAATCCGGCCTCAGATTTGGAGCTGCCAAAGCACGAGGCGAAGCTTCCGGGCGTCCTTTCCCGCGAGGAAATAGATCTGCTGATCTCACAGGCCGGAGATTTTCGCTTTGCCGCCCGCCTACGCGCAATGCTGGAAGTCATGTACGCCAGCGGGCTGCGCGTGAGCGAATTGTGCGCCCTGCCGGTGTCGGCTTTGCTAGGCAATCGCATGCTCATCAAAGGCAAGGGAAACAAAGAGCGCATAGTCCCCATGCACGAGGGGGCTGTCGCATCCCTTGATGCGTACATGGCAGTGCGGCGCCATTTCTGCGCGGCTTCCGATTCGCCATTCGTATTCCCCTCCGGCGGAGCAAGCGGGCACATCACGCGTGATGCCTTTTTTAAAACCATAAAAAAATGCGCTGTGCTTGCCGGCATAGACCCTTCGCGCGTCAGCCCGCACAAGCTTCGCCACTCATTCGCGTCCCATCTGCTCGCGGGCGGCGCGAACCTGCGCGCCATACAGATAATGCTCGGACACGAGGACATATCCACAACGCAGATCTATACCCATGTCGCAAGCGACAAGCTTAAAAGCGACGTCTTCGAACACCATCCGCTCGCATACAAACAAAAACAGGAATTATCAGCATGATAAAAAAATGCGATCACGCCGGATGCGGCAAAGCTGGAATATGCAAATGCCCAAAGGATCGAAAGCTTTCCGACTATTGGCATTTTTGTCAGAAACATGCGGCCGAATACAACCAAAACTGGAATTTTTACAGCGGCATGACCAGAGAGGAAATAAATTTGCAATGGGAAAAAGATGTTTTTGGAGATTCGCGCGAAACTATGATATCAATGGCCGGATATCACAAGCTTGTCGGCGATTTTCTTGCGGGGCGTACGGCGCCCAAGAATGCCCCCACCCTTCCAAAGAATGTCGCCGAAGCGCTTTCCACTTTCGGCCTTTCCCACGATGCGAAATGGGACGAGATAGCAAAAAGATACCGTGATCTGGCCAAGCTGGAACATCCCGATACCAAGAAAACCAAGGCTCGCAGCCGTTTTATCGAAATTTCGACCGCCTATGGAGCACTTAAACAGTTTTTTTGCAAGCTGACCTGAGCCCGCCCCCGCCGATGACATCATAAAAAGGCGCCATCCCCGCGAATTCTGGAATCCATTATGCAAAGCGCACGCACGAGACGCGACCCTAATTCTGAACAATATGGCAATAATAAAAAATTCCTTACACTTGCCATAAATATTTTCCTAGCATCAACCGCAGCCAGATCGTGGCGTTGAAGCGGATATAATTATCATCTGGGATAAGCAGCTTTCCAGCGCATGCTGGCGTGTGCGCCATTGCAGAACGGCTTGTTGCTACTGGCGCCGCAGCGGCACAGCGTCTGCTTGTTGCGGACTTCGTATACAGCGCCGTCCGCCCCTATTACCTTTATGCCGCCCCTTATCCATAAAGGGCCGCTTATGCCGAGCCCGCCGTCCTCGATCAGGTTGATTTCTTTCAGATCTCTTGTTTCCAGGGATTCTCCCGATTTCGTGAACATAAGAAGCCTTCCGGCCGGACATAAATTCGCCTCTTCTATCGCAAGCTTTGAATTTTGACCCGATGCAACCAGATTCCATATTCGGCCGCCTCGATCGCAAAAACGGGCGAATGCGCAGTATTTTTGGTTATCCAACAGCGCCAGGTCGGCCCCTTCGATTTTCTCAGCGTCCCCCTGCTCCATTATCGGCGTTTTATCCGCCGTCTCTTCCCCATCGAATCCGTTCGCATGCGATCCGTCGCAGAATGGAGCGTTTTTGCTTTTCCCGCACCTGCAAAGCGCGACGGGATCGGCTTTTATCTCGAATGACTTTCCATCCCCGTATCTTATTGAAATTCCGTCCGAATCGGTCAGTATTATCTTTTGGACTATCTTGGATGCTCCATGCAGCAGATACGGCCCATCCTTCTCGATCTTGATATATATTTCCGACGCCATTTTTTCCTCCATGTTTCACGTAGCTTGGCCCGCGCTTTGGGAATTATAAAATAATGCCCAGCAGATTACAATAGGACTGAATTCCAATTTAAGAATAGCTTCCTGTTTGATCGCGTGACGTTTTGAATGATAATTGAAGGCGGTCGGGGGCTAACAAGTCTGCAATAATGACCCGGTGGTTTTCAAAGATTTTTATCTTT
>JAITBM010000011.1 GCA_031283565.1 Rickettsiales bacterium | reverse complement strand
CGCATCATCAAAAATCAGGCCGGATCAAGATAAAAACCCATGCGGAGAAATGGCGGGCGGCGCGTCACGGCGCGGCCCCCCTTGCCCAAGCGCAAGTCCGGAGCGGCGCATGACGTGCTTTCCAGCGATGCGCATCTGAGAATTCAAATGACAAGGCGGCGGCCGGAGAAAGAGCATTGCCGAGCAGAGCCGGGACTTTGCTGCATGCAGTAAAAAACAGATAAAGAATGCATATATAAATCTGATGAGGGCAAACCGCCAAATCCTGCGCTTGCAGGACGAAGCGCTGGCGCGCTGGGGACAGATATGGCATCCATGCGACGACGACTCGCTTGGCAGATAAAGACATGATTTACATTCGCCGCTCTTTCCGGGACAAATGATTATCCCGGCCTATTCGCGCCCACGGCATCGATAAAAAAGGTTAGGGCCCGCCCGCGAGATCCAGGAATAATGCGGGCGAAGCGAGGCAATATGTGGCGCTATTTTGTCGCGCGGCCCAAGGCTCGCCACGGCCGGCCGAAGCCGGGGCGCCGCCCGCCGCGCATATCAAAACTTATTCATGACGCGACGGATACAGGCCGCCATTCAGATTCCTGCGAACCAGATGATGCTTTATTTTCTGAGTGCCTGTCATCGGCAGGTCATCCGTCGTCATTGCAAAATGAGTCACCCATTTATAGGAAGCAACTTTTTTATTCCGCTCCGCCACTGCGGCCGCCAGCTTTTCCATAGTCATGTTTTCTTCGACTTGAAACACGCCGTAGGCTACGGTCCTGCCCTTTGCCGAATGCTCGAACACCGCCACATTTTTCACGCCGGGAATTTCGATATAGAGCGCCTCAAGCTCGTCGGGATAGACATTCTTGCCGGAATCCAGCACTATAACCAGCTTGCCGCGGCCGACGAAATGAAGCTCGCCGTTTTTATCCATGGATACCAGATCGCCGGTGTTGAAAAATCCCCTGTCGTCGAAAGATTCCTTGTTGGCCTCGGCGTTGTCGAAATATCCGCCGAACACATTGTGCCCGCGCAGCCACAGGATGCCGGCGCCGTCGCTGTTTTTATCCCGCACCTCGCATTCGTTGTTGGACATGGGGCCCCCGAAGGCAAAGGGTTCCCGGTTCTTTCCGGGCTTGGATACGCAGATCGGGCCCACTGTTTCCGTCAGGCCGTAGCCCTGGATGTATGTCAGCCCCAGGCGCTCGTAAAAAGTCTCGACCTCGGGCTTGGTCGCGGCGCCGCCGCCTATCAGCAGGCGAGCCCTGCCCCCGAATATTTCAATCACCGGCTTTTGCACTTTTTCTGTCAGAAATCCGAACCCAAGGCGGCGAAGCAGCTTTTGATGATCCAGGATGAAGCGGGCTTTTTTCCATACCCCTTTGCTTTTCATGCCGTCGATTATCTTGTTGCGGAAGACTTCCCACAGGCGGGGCACCGCCGGTATCACATGCGGGCGAAATTCCGCAAAGTCCGCAAGTATTGCCGTCGGATTCGCAGTCGGCTGCAGCACCAGCGATCCGTGGTAATGCAGCGCCGCCAGCAGCTGCGCCGCGAATCCGTATACATGGTACAGCGGCAGGAACCCGTAGAGAACGCATCCGTCGCTGAACCATTCGCGCATGTCTTCCAGGCTGTGGCTGCACTCCACCAGGTTGAAATGAGTCAGAGGGACCATTTTCGGCTTGCCCGTCGATCCGCTCGTGAAAGACAACGTGGCCGTGTCGGTCGACGAGACATCGTCGGGCGCGGCCGTGCCGGCGGCTTCGTCCGGCGCCTCTATGTCGCGGAACTCGAAGGCCGCGCCGCCGTAAAAGAAAGATTTTTCCGCAACCACCAGCCTGCAATCCGCCGCCGCCATGAAATTGTCGTACTCGCGCGGCGTCAGATTCGTGTCCAGCAGCACCGCCACCGCGCCGATGCGCCATATCGCGAAGGCGGTCAGGGGCCATTCCGGAATATTGTGCGCCAAAATGCCGACCCTATCGCCGCTTTTGACGCCGAGCCCGCGAAGCGTCGCGGCGCGCCCCGCAACATTCGCCACGAACCGCGCATAGGTGATTTTTTCCCGCGCGAGAAATATATTGTCCGGCGTTTCTGAGGCCGTCTTTGCAAGAAGCTGATGCATGTTCATGTCAAAAATTCCTTGTGGTTGCGCAACATATTTTCTATTATAAGATTAAAATCAAGGGGTTGCAAATGAAGATTCTTACAATAAATATAAATTCTATCCGCGCCCGCATCGAAAGCTTCGCGGCAATGCTAGATTCCGGCGAATACGATGTTGTCGCGGTGCAAGAGCTGAAAGTCGAGGATGCGGGCTTTCCGCACAGCCTGTTCGAGATGTCCGGCTATAACATAAAAGTGCACGGGCAGAAATCGTACAACGGGGTCGCCGTTTTTTCCAAGCTTTCGATAGAGGACGCGACGCGGGGCCTGCCGAATTATCCGGATCCGAACGCGCGGCTTCTGGAATGCGTCATAGGCGGGCGGCTACGCCTGGTCAACGCCTACATGCCCAACGGCGAAAGCGAGGATTCAGACAAGTTTCCGTATAAAATAGAATGGATGAAAAAGTTCGGCGAATACATCGGGCAATACCGGGACGGCGAAGAGCCCGTGGTTTTGTGCGGTGATTTCAATGTCGCCATAGAGGACCGCGACGTATGGAATCCGCGCGGCTACAAGGGATCGTCGATTTCCGCCCCGGCCGCGCGGCAAATAATGGAAGGATGGCTGGGCGGATGGCGGGACGAATGGCGGCATTTTCATCCGGACGCGATCGGATACACTTGGTACGGATATCGCGGACGCGACGCGGTCGGCGGCGGGCAGGGGCTGAGATTGGATTATTTTTTGACGAATCCGGCCGCCGCGGAATTGTCGCGCGGATGCGAAATAGACCTTCGCCCGCGCATGGCGGCGAGACCCACCGATCACGCCGGCCTGGCGCTTGACATAGGGTGACCGCCATCAAAACGCGTCTTCCCTCGCAGCACGGCAAAGGCGCCATCAAGCAATCCTCGCCGGCACCCGGAGCATAAAATAACGCCGCCATTCCGGAGCCGCCCGCGGGATCCAAGCCATACGGCAAAGCAGCGCGATGCCGCCAGACTTCGCTTTTCTCGCATCATTATTCCCGGATCCCGCGGCATGGCTCTGGCATAAAGGAGCCGCGGGGCGTTTCGGAATGCAGCATGCTTCAACAGCATCACATACAGAGAAAAGCTACATCTGGAAATCTTCGCATTTTTCTTTTGGCTCGGACCATGTGCATTCGGACTTGCTCGCCTGGGCGCCTATGCCGAGAAAGCCCGCCGTGCCGCCGGAAGATTTGCAATTCTGCGTTTGGGTCGACGTGCACATGTGGCAGTTTCGCGTCTCGCGGGAAAAGAGAGCCTTGGACGATTTCTGTATGCCGCCCTCTGCTTTGGATTTTCCGTTGCCGGTATAGCCTATGTTCAGTACTCCGGCCTGCATCGATCCATCTGCTGCGGCGGAGCCCATTTTCGAAATCGTGCTGGATCCGCCCTCGGTCAGCTGCGCCACCGTCAGGCCCGCGCTGATGTCGTACGATATGCTGTACGGCTGAACCAGTTCGGTATCCAGGCCGCCCGCGCCGCCGCCGATGCCCTGGTTGGTGCCCTTGGCCATGGACTGGCACATATACTGCGCCAGATCGAGGTCCGCGTTCTTCATCGCATCCGAAACCGACTTGTTGAATTTCGCGTTATAATTATCCTGGGCCTGGCGGAGCGCCGAGACCGCTATCAGCTGCTTTTGCGAATTGAGCATGTTCGGAAAGCGCGCCGTCGTCTTGTTGTCCTTGCCGCGCCCGCCGCCGTTTATCTGGGACAAATCGCGGCCCTCGGTGCAGTACTTTATGGTCATGTCGGAATCCAGCAGGTCCACGGCGCGGTCGATCGTGCCCTGAATATTGCGCAGCTCGGCTTCTATGGAATCGATTATCTGCGAATCGTTCGGCCCGAAGTTCTTTTTGCGAACCTCGGCCATATAGTCTTTGATTCCTATTTTGCCCAAAGGCAGGCGGTATTTTTTCCCGCATTTTTCACCATCGGGCACCCCGTCGCACTCGACGCCGTTTCCAACCTTTATCATTCCGAACGAAAGCATTCCGGTTATGCGGTATATCGCGCCGTTTTTCTGCGCCTGAAGCGATCCGGCCCCGATAGTGTCGTCGGATGCGAACTTGTTGCAGTCCACGGTCGAGCCGCAAAGCTCGCTCATTTTTTCGTCTATCTTTTTCTCGCAGATTTCGAGCGCGGAATTGTCGACATTCAAAAAAAATCCCATCAGCATGCTGTCTATGTCGGATATCTGGAAATCTTTGTTGCTCTGCTTGCACACCACCAGCTTGTCGACCGGGCACATGTCGTGCAGATATGCGTAGTCCATCCCGATGCACTGCGCGAAATCGGCGCCGCAGCGGTCCTCGCTGGCAAAGCAGTCTTTGACTTCCTTGGTGCATGCGTCCACGCGCATGGAGGCGAGCTTGCTGACCACATAGTCCCATATCTGCGGCTCCATGCGCTCGCAGGGATCTATCTCGACCTTGCAAAAACTGCGCGCCATGTCCGGCCGCGCGAGGCAGGCGTCCATCGTTGCGACGCCCTTGCTCTCGATGTCGTCCTTGCAGGCCTTTTGCACGCAGTTTGAAATATCGCCAAGACAGGACTGGCGCGAATTCGCCTCGGCTTTGAGCTCGGCCTCTTTCAGCTCCGGCGCCACGTCGCGCAGAAAGTCATTCCACACGAAGTCGCGCGATGCCAGGCATTTGTCCAGAACGCGCTCGCAAATCGTGCGCTTAGAGGACAGCATTTCCTGCACGCTGTCAGTTATGTCGAATTTTTCGGTGTGCGAAACCTTAGTCCCGGCGGTCGACCCGGCCCGGTTGTTCTGCATGTTTTCCTTTGCCACGGATTTCACGCAGCGCGTCCAGTCGGTTCCGCATGCGTCTTCGCCCTGCATGCATTTCTTGAAT
>JAITBM010000006.1 GCA_031283565.1 Rickettsiales bacterium | reverse complement strand
GCTTGGCTGACCTGCAGCTGACGACTCTGGCGTCGATGATGCGAAGCGTATACGCTCGGGAAAAAACGGGCCGCACGGAAACGGAGAAGATTGTCGGCGCCGTTGCGCTGAATGCAAATGCGACAATCTCGGACTACCTGCGCGCCATGGAAGCCGCCGAGAAGTCCGTCCAAACAAAATATAATGCCGTTTTCGGCAACTAGCCGCCGGCCCCTAATATACAAAAGTAAGAACGGCGTTGCGCTGGCCGCAATTGCAATGCGCGGCGCCCTTGCAATTTGCAAAATCCATAGTACAATCGCGCTGAGAATGAAAACAACCTGCGCATTTTGCAAGACTAATTTCATGTTGGCGAAAAGCGGCGCCGGACGCTGCCCGGCATGCGGGCGCCGCACTTGCGCGAAGCCACGGGAAACGGCAAAATTCTGGATCGCGACGGCCTTATTTCTTGGAACATGCATTTTTGCGATAACGGCGCTAACCAAGGCTGGCAGGAAAACCGAGCAGCTGACGATATCGCTGTCGAGCGTGGCGGAAAAAGACGGCGAATACGTGGTGCGCGGACACATAAGAAATTTTTCAGAGAACGCCTACCCGGTTCCGGATCTTGTGTTTGTGATGAAAGGGTTGTCCGGAACAAGACTGAATGAAACAACGCGCCTGCCGCCTAACGGTCTGATAGAGCCGCGCAGCGACATAGAATTCGAAAGGCGGCTGGATATTGTCCCCGGAGCACAAAGAATATCCGTCTCGTTCGCAGAGGAATGAATATGAAAAAATTTGCATTGATTTTGGCGGCTGTGGCGCTGCCATGCTTCGGAGACCGGTATCTGATAACCGACATGGAAGAAAATATAACATATCCCGTGCATCGCGAAAGTATGGGCGGCATTCAGCCAATATTCCGCGCGGACATACAATCGACCAGCACGGATTGGGAGGCGGTGTCGGGCCTGCGCCTGCATGAATATAAAATGACATTTTCGAACGCCAAGCCGGCAGCGGGCGGCTGGGAGCTGTACTATTTGGACAGCTTTCCATGCTACGGCTACGCTCAGTACGTCCGAACATGGGTCTCAAACGCCAGCTTCAGGGACGCCTCGTTGCGCGCCAATTGCGTAAAGGCGCCGCAAGAGGCGAAACTTGCATACCGCGCGGCGAAAAAAAACGACTGGCAGGGCAGGACCGATGGCATTTTGCGCTGCCCGGTTGAAAAAAACCTCGAAATAGATTTGTCGAGTTGTGAAAAACAGACTTGGCCTGAGTTTTCAAAAGACGAGCAATGACAAAAACTTTTGAAATTTCTGAATCAGAAATCGGCATGCGCTTGGACAAATTCCTGTCGGACAGATTGACGAATTCTTCACGCTGCGCGATTCAGCGCATGGAAAAATCACACGAAAATTCGCATAGGATCAAACAGGACGACAAGATATGGGTGAATCTGCCAGACGTTATAGCTTCTGCGGATTCGGCGCCGCCCGTTCGCAAGAAAGGGACAAAGCTGGAAGTTCTTTACGAAGACGAAGATATTATAGTGGTGAACAAGCCGCGCGGCATGGTGATGTATCCGGCAGTCGGAAATCGTGCGGGAACTCTGATCCAGGAATTGTCTGCATATTGCCCGCTGTCTAGCCTTGGCGGCGCAACGCGCCCCGGAGTGGTGCACAGGTTGGACAAGGACACATCCGGGGCCGTGGCGATGGCGAAAACCGATGCGGCGTTCCGAACTTTGACCAAAATCTTTTCCGAGCATGACTTGGTGCGGAAATACATCGCATTCGCTTGGGGCGTCCCGACATGGACCGAGGCCGACATAGAGGGTAACATTGCGCGGTCCAGCCGGAACCGGCAGAAAATGAGCATGGTAAAAACCGGCGGCAAACCGGCAAAGACCCATGCGGAAGTTATAAACGCCTGGACCAGGGCGGATGTATCGCAAATACGCTGCACTCTGCTTACCGGCCGCACGCACCAAATAAGAGTGCATTTGTCGTCGCACGGCTTCGGAGTGCTGTGCGATCCGACATACGGCCGCGGGAACCATAGCTCAAAAATCAGACCCTCGCCGCTGCTTGACTTCTTGCACGGACACAAGGGGCAATGCCTGCATGCGGAAGTACTGGAATTTGCGCATCCGATAACGGGCAAGAATCTGAAATTCCGCGCCCCCCTGCCCCAAGATCTGGAAACCTTAAAAGCTTTCTTAAACAATTATATGTGATAGTAATGCTGCAGCAAATATAAAGACGCACCGCTTGGCCGCACGACTTTTGAATCCTAGATTGCCGGCAACGACTTAAAACCATGACTGATAAAACTCTATGGCATTGATCTCATTGTCAAAAAAATCAAAATATCTTCATTCCATCAATTGTTTCGACTTCCCCCTGTGGTTTTCCGCCTATTGATTTAACGCGTATATATTCTTTATCCGCCTATTCTGCCACAATATTCGGAACGCAATTATTCCAAAATGTCATTTCAGCGCCGTCTTCGTTTGAATTATCTAAAGCAAATGTTATCCCGAAAATATCAAAACACGCAAATCTTTCGCTTGCTTCTTCCGCTTTTCTGCAGAATAGTCTTTCATAAAAAGAAATGGAGCGCTTCATATGTTTTACGCCGACATAAAGCGAATTGACTTGCATTGAATGTCCTTTGTTAGAATTCAAACCGCAAGCCGGCATAAACCGCGGCGAATATTACATTTTCAGCCGAGAAAATGGCGTGCTCTTTATAGGTTTTGTCGGAATCGGTCCCCGCATTGTTGTTAAGAGCCCATTTTATGCGCGGAACATAGCTTGCGCGCGCGCCAAGATCAAAAAAAGTCCCCCCGTCAATGGCGATGGACAGGCCGAGCGCCGCGGACAGGGCAAAATTGTTGGTCTGTGTTTCGGAAGTATAAAAATCGATTATCGTAGCGTTTCCGACCTGCACCTGATTGCCAAGCCCATCGAGCACCAGGCTTGTGGACAAGTCGCCAAAAGAATCGGATAGGGCCAATACTGCGGCGCTGGACGCATATCCGATTCCAAACCCGATATACGGCGTCGCCGATCCGACATTCTTTGCCGCACCGTCGAAAAAATCGTAATATGCCATTGCGGAAACGATGTCGGTGGATACTTTGGAATAAGCGGATCCCGCTCCGAATTCTTCAGTTCCGGAAATAGTTCCGGCCATGCCCCTGAAAATAGGGCTTGCGGAAAATTCGGACTCGGCTATGTGCAACCAGTCAAGCTCCATGCGCCACTGCGGATTTCCCCCGACAACCATTCCGATACCGGCGCCGCCGGCCCAAGTTATCGAATCATATTTTTTTGCGACGCCAAGCTGTCCCATGTCGACAGTTCCGATATAATCGCAAACCCCGCCCGCACAACTGTCGCCGGTATAATAATAAGCGCCGTCAGTCCAATATGCCACATTGAAACTGCCCAGGTCATTGGCCATGGACGCGAACGGCATGGCCACTCCGCCGCGCACAGAGAAAGTGAATCTCCCCCCATCGTCGCCATAGGTTCCGTGTTCCCAATTCGCACGCACGGATCCAACCATGGCAAGCGCCGCAAAAAAAGCCAAATATTTATTCATGTTCCGATTATATCACAAAATATATTCTTAAAAAAGGAACTTTGCTCTCCATTCACAGTGATAGCGAAGCCATAGATTGACAAATAAATTGCAAAAACTCTATATAAGACGGGATTTTGCGTTGCCTACCCAACGTGGATTTGGCACAATTGCACTCAAAGAGAGGGTGCCGCAAATGCGTAGATTATCAGTGTTGCTTCCGGCGATCATCGCATCGTTTGCCGGACCGGCTACAGGGGATGCGCCGGTCATAGCCACTAAAAAATACGTGGATTCCGGGCTTGCGGCAAGGGTAAAAAACGTGATGTTTGATTCATTCAAAACCAGCACAGAATCGTTTCAAAATCGAGCGGAGGGATTCGCTAGCGCCGCGCAGGGAGCCAGGGCCGATAGCGCCATGCAGCCGTTCGGATCACAAACGGCCAAAACTTTTTACGCCGCGCCAAGTGGAGCCGGCGGGCTCCCGTCATTCCGCGCGATAACCGCAGCCGATATACCTACTTTGAACCAGAATACCACGGGAAGCGCGGCCAAGCTGACGACGGCGAGGACCGTAAATGTCAATCTGACCGGATACGCCACCGGATCGGGCTCAGTGTCTTTCGACGGATCGAACAACGCCACCATCAACATACCGACCAGCGGGACAAGCACCGACCAGATGTCGAAATCCGCGCTGGCCGTAAATTCCGTCGAAGGGCCTTATCACGGCTGGTGGAAAGCGTTCAGCGGTTCGCTATCGATCGGATATAACTTCACATGCGTCTTGGATATCGTCGCGGGCATGTGGCAGAACATTCACGCAGCATTCGGCTGGCGTCCCGCCGAGTATGGAAATATGGGTGAATCCGGCCATGCGTCCATAGTATATTACGGCGGCGGAAGCTATGACGGGCTTGCCGTTGGCGGCGCTGCCGATTCCGGCAGTCAGACTTCGCTCAAAATCCGCTGGTATTCCACAAAAGACACGTATGGGACGGTAGAAATATGGCTTTACGCGCCGAACTATGC
>JAITBM010000101.1 GCA_031283565.1 Rickettsiales bacterium | reverse complement strand
GAAACACCCACTTGGAACCCAGAACAGGCCTGGTCATTCTGCACCAGCAAAATTTTCCCAAACTTTGAGAAAGGCTGTCGCTTGACGAGCTGCCGCACATGGCTATGCCTTCGATTAAGCGATTGTTATACAGCACGCCCCACATGCCTCCCCACCCCATTTTTAATTGCGAATTACCGGCGCGAATGTCGGCAAAAACACCTGTGCTTGCACACATGGCCGCCGCGTTCGCGGCACCGGCCGTGAACGCGGTCAACGCGTAAAAAATAAACAATATTTCGATTCGTTTCATTTTAACCCCCTTGTCGCGCATCGGGCGGAATAGTTCGATCCGCCCGAACCATATCGCAAAGAAAAAAGGATGGTTAAAATTTTGCAGTTTTGTCAGTTGGCATGTCTGTATGAAACCACATGCAAAAACATAGCATCAAATTTGGATAAGCGACATAGAAACGCTTGAAAATACTGGTGTTTTGAAAAATTATGCAAAAAGCATTTGCAAAGAAAAAAGAAGTTTGCTAACATAAAAAATATCGCAAAGAAATAATGATCATTTTTTCTTTATTCTCAAAATTTTTTTTTGTCAAAAAGATCGGCGCTATTAAACCGCGGGAATTTATTGTTTATAACCCTGGATTATTTCGGCGGAGAATCAGCCGTTTTGATCTTCATTAAAAATATCCGAATCGGCATGTTAAAGCAGAGCCGCGGCAATAGCGGCAATCGCTTTCTTTCCGCCGACTTCAATGCCTTGGCATTGTTGCCGGTTATGACGGAATTTCCCGTTTTCTGCTCAGTTTCACGGCGGGCGTTTCCGGCAACAGACGCGCCTTCGCGGGCGACTTTCATATTTGCAGCCAACCCCTTGGGATTTTATTTCTTGGCGATTTCAGTTGCGGTCGCCTCCGCCAGCACATTCAGCACCAGTTCGATATTGCTCATATTGTCGCGCAAGTTTTCTTTATGCAGTCCCTTGACTTTCTTGTATTCCCTAGCGTTCAATCCCGCCCAGCCGAAATAAATTTCATCCGTCAATAAAGCATATTCGAGGCCTTTGCTGATTCCGCCCTTGTCCCATTGGTCGGTCAATTGCTTGCGGACTTCTATGGTTTTCAGCCGCTGATTTATCCAATCGAGCGAATAACCCTTTTTTGCATAATATTCAAGCGCGCGGGTTATCGCGAGTTCGGGATCGGCCATTTCGTCTATTCTGTCAGAGCCTACCTTGGCAAGCCATAACTTGAAAGGCTCTGCCTTGGGGCTTGGTATCGTTTGCACAAGACGCAAAACCTGTTCCGTATCGGCGACATCGGTCAGGTAAAACTTGCCGTCTGCTGCCTGCAACTTCAGTTGGGTAGTGTCGCTACCCAGCTGACTCCCTTCCTGTTTCAACTTGTTTCGCAACCATTTCCGATAGTTGCGGACTTTTTGACAATCAGGCTGGCCGGTCAAAAATTGCAATGACGTCATGGACGGGAAAATACCGCTTCTCCGCCTTGTCGTCCCGGAGAGTGCGAATATTTTTGTCTTCAAAGAGTTTTATGTTTGTATTGGCCATGCGGAAATAATATCACGCCCGCGCATAATTTTCGATGCCGAAAAATTCAAAAATATGCGGGCGGGCGGCTATTATTTCCAACAATCCCGTATCAATTCGGCGGCTTTGCCATATTCTGAATATACGGTTATGCCCCCGGCCAAAAGAAAATCCCCGGGCGAAACCGACACATCGGAAAGCCGCGAGCCGTTCCATTCGATTCCGGCGATCGCGCCGCCGGTAATATCCGAATTTTTCGCCCAGGATATGAAACCGGCAATATCGATCGCGACGACGCGGTCGACCTCGCCGTCGGCGAATCGGATTTGCCTGATGTCGTCTATCGATGCCGAAAATATCTGAACCAAAGCGCGGTCAAACATGACGGTCCCATCGCTTTTCACAACATCGGCGGTGTGAATCTTTTCGGCGATTTTGCGCGGGGCAAGATTACCGGCGCCAAGCCCGACTTCTTCGGCCAGTTCGCGCAAGACGGCTGATTCGGCCGATTCGCCGGCAGAAATATGCCCGCTGGCTGTCACGTAAAGCTTTCCGGGGTTATCTTTTATCTTGCCGCCGCGCTGGGAAAATACGATTCTGCCATCCCAAACTATCCAGCAATGCGCGGTTTTGTGCCACAGTCCGAAAGCATGCGCGACACTGCGGCCGGCAATGCCGACCAACCGCTTGTTCCCGTCGTAAATATCCAAAAGTTCGATCATGAAAATCTCCTTAAATTTCATCATTATAACACGGGGCTGCATGCAGGCGCAACCGCCAGCACAAACCCCAACACATCGGCCGGCACAAAGGACAATACCCGCATCTACACTTTTGTATTGACAATAGTATTCGCATTGGTATAGTTTGTTGTATTGGCGTTTGTATGCGACAATGCCTTGACGGGAAGAATCGATATTTTATGCAATCCATAAGCAAACAAGGTGATAGAAAACAAGAAAAAATGCAGTTGCTGGTGCCGGTTGAGGGATTCGAACCCCCGACCCTCTGATTACAAATCAGATGCTCTGGCCAGCTGAGCTAAACCGGCAATAATATGCCAGTGTAATATAAAAAGAAAAGGAATTCAATAGAATCGAATTAAAAAGAGCGAAAAAATGTCCCTGAACGGATGCGGGCAAACCGGCCGCGCCAATAATCGGCGGCAAGGGGCAATGCGCTGGCGGAAAGAAACCTGCTCCGCTATTTGCGGGGATTTCGGGCGAAATGTAACAAATGAATGTAATGCAACAGATTTTGATGATGAATGTGGAGCAGCTGCTTAGGGACTTTTCGGCCTATCGCACGTTTCACAAGTCTGACGCCGTGATAAACATGCGGATTCCGCACGAATTGCTGGACCGGATAAAGGCGATAGCGGACGCGCGGGGCGTGCCGTATCAATCGCTGATATCTAGCATCTTGTTCGCGCTGGTCAGCGGGGATCCGCAGCCGGGCCCGGGGCAGTCGAATAATAATATTGCTCCGTCCGCTCCATTGGTGTAACATAAGATTTGCATCCTGCAATAAAGCGAGAATGAAAGAAGATAATGCCATCTTTGTGACCAGGGAATTTTTTGAAACACAGCTGGAAAAGCTGCGCAGGCTGGACGCCGCGATTGCGGAGCTGAGCGCGGAGAAAGTCGCGGCCTGCAATGGGGACACGAACGGATGGCACGACAATTTTGCGTACGAGGAGACATGCCGGCTTGAATGGCAGGCCAAGTCCGAACGAAACAGCTTGGCTGCCGAGATAGCGGCTTACCGCGCTATCGGGCCCGCGGCGGGCGATCCGATAAAGGCGGCCCTGTGGACGATTGTCGAGGCGACGAATGAAAACGGCGCAAGCCGGGAAATCGGCATAGCGCCGCTAGGCGGCGAAAATATGTCGAAAAACATTTACAGCTATCGCGCGCCGATTGCGGACGCGCTGCTTGGCGCGGCACTGGGCGATGTGCGCGAGATAAAAATACCGTCGGGAACAATCAGTCTGACGATAACGGGATTGCGCCGTTTGACCAATCCCGCAGTCTGACCGCGGGATCCGGGTCATGGGAACGCGCGGCGACGCCGCGCGAAACCCAGGAATCGCGTTGCTATAAAGCGTTGCTATTCGGCCTCGCTTCGCTCGCCATATTCCCTGGATCCCGCGGGTGGGCCGCGGGATGACACCTTTGCTTATTTTATACCAATTCCCTTTGGTTAAAGAGCCGAAGGACGATCAGTGGACAGTGGATGATTTCGAGATTGATGACATATACACCAGCGTCATGACCGGGACGTTGAACAGATTGAATGCGAATCAGCCGAAGATACTGGAATGGTT
>JAITBM010000097.1 GCA_031283565.1 Rickettsiales bacterium | reverse complement strand
GCTCTTCCGATCTATTAAACCGCATATCGCAGCCCGACGAGGATGTCCATATTCAGCCGGCGTTGCTGCCGGAAACGGACGACATCAAAGTTGCCCGGAAAAATGCGCTGGATTATTACCGGGCGAATTTCCAGGGAACCAGCGTGGTCCGCGACGAAATCGGCGAGGTGCATTTTTATAAATCAAGCATTAATGAAACCAATAGCCATGCATCTGTCAAGACATTGCGATTTATACCGTATATAAAAGACATAATTTTAACAGGGGAGATCCAACCGGACGAAAAACCGAAACATTCTAAAAATATAGACCATTTCATACCAATAACAAAAGAGTATGTTATTGAGGATGAAATAATCAAAGCAATTGTCAAAATTGCGGTAGATAGGAACGGAAACAAATACTATGTATTGCAAACAAAAACCGATAGCATTCTGTCGTCGGAGCAGTCCGAAAGAACTGCTCGCCAAGACAGCGCAACACCGGTTTCTGATGTAGATACTATATCAGTCTCAGAATCAAATGTCAACTTCAAGCGCTGGTTCGGGGATAGCAAGGTAGTGGACGAAAACGGCAAGCCGCTGGTGGTGTATCATGGGGGCGCCGAATTTTCTCCGGACGGCATAGGCGTTTTTCAGCCCGGTTCGGTTACGGGCGCATCGAGGGGAAGCTATCTGAAAGAGGGATATTTTTTCTCGAACAAAAAAGAGGTGTCCGAGAATTACGGCACGGTTAATACGGCATACCTGTCGATGCAAAACCCGTATGTCGTGAATGTCAGGCACGAGCTTTCACAGCTGGATTACGATATAGAGACGGAGCGCGAAGAAGCCGAGGAGGCCGGCTATCCGATTACCAATTGGCTGGGGCGCAAGCCGGAAGATATCCCGTACGGCCCGTCTGATTTTATAGCCTTGGATTCCGCCACGGCCTATTTTGACGACAATGCGCAGGAAATTTATAAGAATGCGGTGGACAGCGGCAGCGACGGAATAATTGTAGAAGGGGCGGACGGCAGCGCAACCTATATCGTCTTTTCCTCTGATCAGATCAAATCCGCCACAGACAATAACGGGAACTATGACCCGAACGACCCGAACATATTCCATCAGGACGAGAGAAGCGGGGACGTCCGCGGGTACTTCGACTGGACCAACGCGTCAAGCCAGATGGTTGCGATTATGAAATCCGGCGACAGGGATACCGTCGTTCACGAGCTGGCGCATTTTTTCTCGGTTAACTACATAAAGCTGGCGATAGAAACCGACCAGCCGGACAAGATAGCCGCGCTTGCGCGGTATTACAATGTGTCCGATCCGATGGAGCTGATCGCCAGCAATCGGATACAAGAGGATCTGGCGGTAAAGTTTATGACATATGTCAAGACCGACGAGTCCCAGCGCGGGTTCCGCAGGTATTTCGACGCATTGAAGTACTGGATGATTCAAATGTGGGAAAAGCTGAAATCCGCAGGCTATGTTTCGGATGGCGAGCTGGCCCCGGAGATTGAGGAATTCTTTGACGCCATAACCAATGCCAAGCCCGCCAATGTGGATCTGGCCGCCATCCGCCGTCATAAAGCTGGCCGGCGCGTTCGGGGGCAGAATCGCATACCTACCAACCGCGGCATAAAAACGCCAGCAGGTTGGACCGCAGGGAGGATTGTCTATTATCGTTCGCGGGCATCAATGCAGATGTTTTAGAATACACTGCAAAATAATCCTTGATTTCTGCGATCTGAATTCTAAAATAGTTGATAAAGCCCCGGCCAATTATTATTGTTGTCATTGCAACCTCCATCCATGCCGCCTAGGCAACTAGGACCCCACAGCGAAGCTGCAAGATGAGGTCTTTTTCTTTTATTACACGATATTGCAAATGATAAACGTAAAATGACACCTTGGTTTTATTGGCGGCAGATCCTCGCATTCGCGGGGAAGAGCTATTAAAAGAGCAACGGTTTTATGTTGCTTGTGACCGCGCAGATGGACTACAATGCTGATGCAATGAACATATTTATGCTTCTTCTGATGGCGCTGATGATGGCGGGATACTACCTTTTGGATGCGCCGCACGCAACAACCGGCGAAACCAGGGCCGAAGCCATTGAGGCTGCGGAACTCGGAGCCGTACTGTCGTGCATGCTGCATGCACACAGCGACGCGCTCGCCATAGACGAGGCTTCGGGCATCGAGCAAAAGGCTGAGGTAAAAGCCGCGCTGCCCTGCGCCGAAAAATACGAGATTCAGACGCAAAAGCTTTGCGCCGATGAAAAGCGCATCGTCTCGAAATGCGTTCCGGATAAGGCGAACGCCTCGGTTTCGAACTATCTGATAACATCCAGCGGCGCTATAACGGACGCGGGCGCGGGGCGCATTCTGGAATTGCTCGGACGCGACTATCCCTATGCCGCGAACTTTGGAATAATATCGATGGGCGAAGACAAAACGCCGCAGCTGCTTTCCTCCGGCGGGACTCGCCGCGAAATATCCAAGGCCATAGCGCGCGAAGCCAAGTTCGAAGACGGCGAGCTAGTCTATATGACGCAGTATTCGGTCAGCGGGAAAAAAAATCCCGTCGCCCTCCGCAAAATCGAAAAAATCAGATGCGGAAAAAACGAAGTCGCAATATTCCGCCAGAACTCGTGGCAGTGCGCCGCAACGAACTTCGCGCCGATATGCAGCGGCGACTTTATCTGGAGCGCCGACAGGCAGGAATGCATCGCTGACAACAGCCGCCGACCGCTGTGCCGATCCAACCAATCCGCAATCCTGAAAGACAATATTTGGGAGTGCGTGGATTCGGCGCCCGCAAAGGAATGCCCGGATGGGGCCGCTGCGGAAATGAATTATGATTCAATGGAATGGGAATGCCCCACGACGAAACCCGAAGCGCAAAGCGGGAATATGAAAAAATGCGGCAAGATACACGGAGCCGTTTCGGGCGGCGGAACCACTACTCTGCACGGCAGCCTGATCGGATGCAACGACTGCGAGAAAATGGTAGTGCATGACGACTGCTCCGCCGAATGCGTGCCGAACGCAGCGGCGGCATCCAGCAAGGCGTGCTATGGCGGCGGATGCAAAAGCTTTTACTTCGGATTCCCAAGCGCCAAGTACATAGAGGTGGCGCGGAAAAACATTCCCGAACTGTCCGGCGAGAATATTCAGCTCGATTCGTCCCGTTCACGCAACAGGCGGTTCAACTGCGCAGAATGCCCGAACGGAATCGACGGGCTTGCATCCATGCAGCCTTATATTGTAAAATGCAAGTAAAGGCCGAAACAATGTACAGAATTTTCAGATTTTTGTCGTTCCCTATATGGTGGGCGATCATAAGGATAAAAAACCGCAAGTCGCTTGACGTGTACAACGAGCGCATGGGGAAATCTACCGAAAACAGGCCCAACGGCGAAGTTATCTGGGTCGCGTGCGAAGACGCGGCCGCCGCGCGACCGGTAGTGCGCGAAATATGCGCCAGCATGCCTAACCGCAAGATAGTTTTGACCTGTCCGGAAAACTCCAGAGAAATAGGCCGCGACGTGATATTCCAAAGGGCGCCCCTGGACCTGATGCTGACAGCGAGAAAGTTCCTGCAATTTTGGGAGCCTCTGACGGCGATATGGATCGGACGCGGAATGAAGCCCAATACTTTGGCCGTGTTGAAAAAAATGCGGATAAAAAGTTTTCTTATCGAAGCCGGAATATCAGATAAAAGCTATCGCCGCTGGAAATGGGCGCGGCGGCTATCTCGCAGGACGATGAGGGACTTTGCTTTTATATGGGGGCTGAACGATTTTCAGACGCTTCGACTCGCGAACATGGGCGCCATGGACATAAAGTCCATGAGCCAGATGCACGGCCCCGACAAGCTGCGCGAAATATTGCAGGAAATTCGCCAGAAGATCAGATCTTGAATCAGGCGCCATTGGCCCGATCGCCCCTCTTTTTAACAAATGAACGGGTTTGCTCCGCAGCTTGATCGTGCATGCCATGTAATACGCGCGGCGGAGCACGAGCAAAACGCCTTGCTTCACAAGGTCCCCAAAGCCGAGCCGCGCAAAGGCATGCAATTCTCAACCGGATAAAAGGTGTGGCGTAATTGCGGGCAAAAACGGACTGGACTAATGGCAGGCGGCGGCGGGTTCCGACGCGCTTATCGCCGAATCTGCGGATCGGAACAATCCGAAATGCCCAGCCAACCCGGTCGCATACAACAAGGCGCAGACGCCAAGCAACGCTAGTTTGAGCTTCGACCGCCTGCCACAACAAAGCCCCCCGATCTCCAAGACTACGGACGCGGCGAGCAGAAGTCCAGCCAGCACCAGCGCCGCCGCCATAATCCCGCGCGGAACATCCAAAAACGACGCGCCGGTGCCAGCGAGCACCAGAACAAGCGGCAGTCCGCAGCAAACGAAATGAAATCCGACCGAAGCATAGGTCCCGCAATCCAAGCATTTTTTTATGTTCATGTTTTTTCTCTGCCGTTGATCATAGCCGCCATCGCGGGCCGAGTCAAGGCCTAATGAATCGCGGATTGCATTTGTCCTGCGTCTGTGCTATGGTCAAAAAAATGGAAATCGGAAATGAACAAGCCTATAGTTTTGGTGGGGCTCATGGGGGCTGGCAAGACCAGCATAGGGCGCGTTTTGGCGCGGCGGCTGGAACTGCCGTTCGTCGATCTGGATCATGATATAGAGACCGCCTGCGGCTGCTCTGTTGTCGATATATTCCGCCTGTACGGCGAGCCGGAATTCCGGCGCATAGAAGAGCGCGTATTCGAACGCGTTTTGTCCGGCGCACCGATCCGCAAAGTCATATCCACCGGCGAGGGCGCATTTATTACTAAAAGAATCCGCGAGCTGGCGCTTGAAAAGGCCGTCACCGTTTGGCTCAAAGCGGACCTGGAGCTGCTCGAAAAAAGAACCAGCGCCCGCGCGACCAGGCCGCAGCTGCTGGCCGGAGAACCATCTCGAGTTCTGTCCAAGCTGCTTGACGAGCGACACCATATTTACGCCGAGGCCAATTTCATAGTCGAAACGACCGACGAGCCCCGAGCAAAAACGCTCGAAAAAGTCATGGCCGCGCTGTGCGGCGCGACAAAGCCGCCGCACAATGGATGAAATCGCCGCGTCTTTTTTGGAATATTTGCGCCACATAAAAAGGTATTCGGACCTTACCGCCATATCATACGAAAGGGATGTGCGCGACTTCATCGTCTTTCGGGAAAAATATGACGGCGATGCAGCGACACCAGCTTCGTTCGCCGCCGCCGATGCGCTGTGCTTTCGCGCGTGGCTTGCAGACCGCATGAGGCGCGGCCTGTCGTCACGTTCAAACGCGAGGGCGCTGTCCGCGCTGCGAAGCCTGTACAGGTGGGCGGCGAAGCACAGGGGTCTTAGGAACGATGCAATCGCCGTCATCGCATCGCCAAAAATCCCAAGCTCTATTCCGCACGCGCTGGAGCCGGATGAAATAAACGCCATGAATGAAATATCCGTCGATTCCAAAGTCGCATGGCTGGCCGCACGGGACCGCGCGCTGTTGCTTTTGATATTCGGATCCGGCATGCGCATAAGCGAGGCCCTGGCCCTAGGCATGGGTCAAATATCCGGCCGTCCCGATGTTATAACGGTTGCCGGCAAGGGGGGAAAGCAACGAGCCGTGCCGATTCTGCCCGCCGTTTGGAACGCCATGTACAAATATCTGAATCTTCGGCCTTACAATGCGGAATACGTGTTTTGCAGCGTCCGCGGCCTGCCCATGACCCCCCGCATGGCCGAAAAGATGATCGAGCGGCTGCGCGCCATGCTGCAATTGCCGCATTACACGACGCCTCATGCGCTGCGGCATTCGTTCGCCACCGCCCTGCTCTCCGATGGCGTCGATCTACGCAGCATCCAAGAACTTCTTGGCCATTCGTCTTTATCGACGACGCAGATCTATACCAAGGTAAGCACAGCCGACATAATGAGCGCGTACAACTCCGCCCATCCAAAAGCGCGGACAGTGTGATGCCCCGCGCTTTGCCGCAAATCAAATGCACATTGTGTTTGCATTGCAGGGTATATTATTTTATAATCTTAGAAAGTCTTCATAGTTCAACTGGATAGAATAGAGGTTTCCTAAACCTTTGATGCAGGTTCGAGTCCTGCTGGAGACACCAAATTTAAGCGAAAAAATTCAAAAGATGATCATAACCGGCGGTGCAGGATACAGAGGCACAGCCGACGCTGCGCAGACGCTCGCCCGAATCCTGTGATTTGCAACACATGATAATGAATCGGCAGCGTATACAGGCAAAAAGGCAAAGGCGCTATTCACGTGTTTCCCATTTGAATTACCGCAGCGGCAGAAAGGGGTCATCGCGGATGGTAATGGCGCGCTTGGTTTAAGGCGTCCCGCTGCAAGTATATTGATACGTTCCGGCCGTGGAGCTGAAAGTTCCGCTGTTCGATTGAATGACATAAATACCTGTCGGAGAATAACCGGACGGGCAATTGCCATCGGCAAATGCGTAATTGCTGGTTGCTGAATACCC
>JAITBM010000049.1 GCA_031283565.1 Rickettsiales bacterium | reverse complement strand
CGCGCCGTCGAATTCGTAGGCGGCGTCCCTGTGGAATTCGGAAGCCGCTACGTCAAGCGCCAGCCTGATGTCGTACCCATCGCCCGCCTGCATGATCGCGTCGAGCGCCTCGCGCGTGGTCTTGAAATTCGGCGCGAATCCGCCTTCGTCCCCGACCCCCGTGGATAATCCGGCCTTTTTGAGAACCGATTGCAGCTTGTGAAAAATTTCGGACCCGATCCGCACGCGCTCGTCTATGGTGCCGGCCTGCGGGATTATCATGAATTCCTGACAGTCGAGCCCGTTGGACGCATGCGCGCCGCCGTTGATTATGTTCATCATGGGCACGGGCATCGCGGCGCCGCCCCCGGTTCCGAACAGGCCGGCGACATGCCGGTGCAGGGCCTTGCCCGCCGCCGCCGCCGCCGCTTTGGCGGCCGCCATCGAGACGGAGAGAATTGCGTTCGCCCCCAGCCTGGACTTGTTTGCGGTGCCGTCCAGCCCGATCATTTGCTCGTCGATCGATTTTTGATCCGAAGCGTCCGCGCCGGCCAGATCGGGGGCGATGATTTCATTGACGTTTTTGACTGCGGTCGATACGCCCTTGCCCATATAGCGGCTGCCGCCGTCGCGGAGCTCGAGCGCTTCGTGCGATCCGGTGGATGCACCGGACGGCACGGCGGCGCGGCCGAAAGCCCCGCCGTCAAGCCAGACATCGCATTCGACCGTCGGATTTCCGCGCGAGTCCATAATCTGCCGCGCATGAATTTTTGTAATTTTGCTCATTTGATTTTCCTTTTATTCCGGCGCTGATCCTAGCAATAAAAATTCGCCCCTGTCAAGGCCGTTTGCCCGAACCCGCCTATCCGAGCCGCATAATCCGCCAGTCAACAAGATGCCGGCATAATCTGGTGATTTTTGGGCCTTAACGGCGACGGAATATGTCGTTATGGCCTGTTTTTAGCAATCCTGCGGACTAAAACTTGGAAAAATAAGCAAAGAATATTCAAGAGCGAAGTTTGATTGTCATATTTCGACGCCAAACGGCCGGCGACAAAAACTTCATTCGCCTGGTTGGCTTTTGGGGGACGGGTGGGCCAGCCGTACAAAAATAATGCGCGCGCCGCTGCACCCGGATAGCACGGGCGATTCCGCCCGCCTTTATTATCGGCTATTCCGAGGCAGATGAAAAAAGCCTTTCCTAAATGTCTTTATTTTTTTGACGGCGACGGCGGGGCGGGAACCGGCTTGCAGTCTGTCAGGCCGCCGCCGTTTATCGACAGAGACCAGTTTTTCCCCTTGCTCCACAACGTCGCCGAGGCCGCGCGCCCTTTGCCTTCGTACTTCGCGCCGTCGGCCGAAACCGCCGCGCTCATCGTTATTTTTTCCCCGTTCACCGCCGCGTTAAGCGTGTCCGCGTCTGATATTTCTATCGCAACATCATATTTTCCGCATTTCAGCGCCACGCGTTCGGGCTCTTTGGCCTGTTCCGGCTGCGGAGCCTCATCGCAAGCCGCCAAGCCGGCCGCCAGAATCGCAATCATGCATGCTTTTTTCATTTTTCACCTTTCTTTTTTATTATTTTAGCTCGTTTTTTCACATCTTTTTTTGACGGCTCCGCCGTAATTTTCTTTACGCGCAGCTTCTTGAAAAAATCTTTCAGCATCCGCGCCGAAGTCTCGGCATACTCTTCGTTCCTGGCCGCTTCCGGCTTCCACAAATGCCCGTCATTCTCGTACAGGCGGGCTCCGCTTTCCACCGCGCCCCCCTTCGGATCGGCCGCCGCGAACACTAGCCGCCTTATCCGCGCGAACGATATCGCCGCCGCGCACATCGCGCATGGCTCCAGCGTGACATAGATGTCGCAGCCGTCCAGGAACTTTTTTTCCAGCTTCCTGCACGCCGATCTTATCGCTATCATTTCAGCATGCAGCGTCGGATCCTGCTTTTTTTGCACGCGATTTTCCCCACGCGCTATTATCCGGCCGCCCTTCGCTATGACCGCGCCCACGGGCACATCGCCGTGGCGGGACGCGTGCAGCGCGCGCTTCATAGCCTCGCGCATAAAATCCGTTGCCATGCTCTGCATTTGCCGCTATTATAGCATCATGGTGCCGAAATTGCAAATAATTTCAGGAATGCTGCGCGGCAAAAAGCTGCGCCTGCCGCAGTCCGCCCGGCCGACTCAGACGCTAGCGCGGGGCGCGGTCATGAACATGCTCGCGTCCGTCTTTGCCGGCCGGGGGGGCGCCGGGGCGCCGCGCGCGGTTTGGGATGCTTTCGCCGGCAGCGGTGCAATGGGGATCGAATTTATTTCCCGGTTCGGAGCCGACTTTGCCCTCTTTACCGACACGGACCCCGATGCCGTCCGCTGCGTTCGGGAAAACGCGGCCGGAATCAAAGACTGCGAAGTTTCAGTCAGGCTCGAATCGGCAGCCCGCGCGACTCCGGCGGAGCGGCCCGCGGTTGTTTTTATCGATCCGCCCTATGCGGAGCATCAGCTGGGGGCGGATTTGGCGGCCAGGCTTGCCGGCGCCGCGCCGGGCGGGACTATTCTTGTATGGGAATCGGAGGCCGCGGCGCCGCGCGAGATCCCCTCAGGGCTCGAGGTTCTTGCCGACCGCCGGCACGGCCGCGCCCGATTCGCCGTTTTGCGCAAGCCGGTTCTGACATAAATTCTGAGCCCCGTCTACAAACAACAAGCCTAATCGGCGAAAATAGATTCTTTCGCCAGCCGCGGCATCGGCTAAGCCAATCATTGACGCCCGGGCTTGCATTATGGAAGCAAAAGAACAATATTACTGCCCCTTGACTTTTGGCGGGAAATTAGTTAGTATGCAATATAAATGGACTGGGAGTTCTCGGTCGGCGGCCTGCGAAAGCAGACCGCTTCTTTATTACCGGTGATTTATCACAAAGCTTGCCGTTGATTATGTCCCACGCGCGGTTGGATTGCCCCGGATGTAAAAAACGTATGCCTATCGGCCGCACTATCATATCGGCAAACT
>JAITBM010000039.1 GCA_031283565.1 Rickettsiales bacterium | reverse complement strand
CATTTTTTTATCCTTTTGCAAACTGGACTTTATCACGCCCCGCTCTTTGAGGCAAGCATATAATTTCGCATCATTCACGGCTCTGACAAAAAAATGCGAAGACCCTAAATTAATGATTCTGCGGCGGATCTTTGATAATTTTCACTTTCCGCCGGATAGTTTTATATAATCCTTGCCTATGACGGATACGTTCTCCCCGTCAATCACGACCGCCGCATGGTCAGAAATCGCATACACGGGATAATCTGAGGATTTTGATTCCGCGATCACCCAATCGTCTCCGCGATTGTTTATATACTCCGCGTGGAAATGCGGCAGAATCGCAAAGTCAGCAAGATCAAGATACCTATCGACTCCGAAGTGCGGAGCGGGGCCGTAACCCTCGTCCTGATTCTCGTAAGACGACAAATGCCCGAGAATCATGGATCCGGCTGAGCTTCCGACATACAGTGTCGTATCCAACATTTCAGGCAGAACCGCTGAAAATCCGCTTTCATCAAAAACTATTTTCAGCCATTCGGTATTGCCTCCCAGCACGCATAACATGTCGGCGGCATCCATCCGCTCCAGCATCTGCTCCGGCGTCAAAGCAAGCAAATGCATTATTTCTATATTCCCGCCGAAATTATCCGCAAGATCCCGCATATATTCTATCACGAAACGATGGTCTCCGAACTCCATGGCCGAGGCTTCGTTTATGACCGCGATATTCAGATTCTTGCGCGACTTGCCCGTCAGCTTTTCGGCTAGCAAGATTCCTCCGTCGATTTTCGAAATTTCGGTGCTTGCAAGTATTGCTTTCATGACTGCATGATATCACATTGCAAAAATAACGCAAGAAAAAATGAGGATTGATATTTGCAGACAACTGGCTTATAATCGAAAAAAAAGGCATGATTTGATAATGATGATAGACACATCTTCGTCAAAAATAAAGCTGGCGTTCGGCGGGCGCGAAGTTTCGATCGAATCGACGCGGCAAACCGTCGACCTGCCAGCGCTTGCGCGGGAAATATTGGATGGAAGGCGCCCGGAGGCGATCGGCGTGGTTGCCGGGCCGGGCAGCTTCACTGGCATAAGGCTGGGCATAGCGTTTGCCAAGGGGCTGGCAATGGGATACGGGGCGCCGCTCGTCGGAATGAATGTCTTCGATCTGGCCGGCGGGGGCATTCTTGCGATTCCGTCCGGCAATGGAGATTGGTTCGTGCGCGAAAACAGCGCCTGTTTTATTGCGGCCGAACTGCCGGCAGGCGCTGCGGTAATTTCCGACTATGATCTATCCCGGGGAGAGAAAATCGTGCGCGAGAAAATCGCTACCGGCGTCGCGGAGCCAGTCATCCCGCTGTACATTCGCCGCAGCTATTGCGGCTAGCGGCGCTTTTTCTCATATTGATAACCGGTTATTCCCCAAGAAAACTGCGGAGTTTACGGGCCCGGGTCGGGTGTTTGAGCTTTAGCAGCGCCTTCTGCTCGATCTGCCGGATGCGCTCGCGAGTGACGCCTAGATATTTTCCGACATCCTCCAGCGTGCAGGGCTGGTTCGTGCTCATGCCGAAGCGCATTCGTATGACGGTTTCCTCTTTGGGATCCAGTCCGTCAAGCGTCTGCGACACAATTTTGCGCAAGTTTTTCTGGGCGGCGGCGGTGAACGGGTTCATGGCGCTTTCGTCCGCGATTATCTCTATGCGCGAAGCGTCGTCATCGGTGCCGATCGGCGCTTCGAGCGATATCGGCTTCAGGTTCACTTTCATGGCCTTGTGGATTTTTTCGACCGGAAGATAGATTATTTTCGACAATTCTTCGGCCGTAGGCGCGCGCCCGTGTTTATGCATGAACTGCCGCGAAGCCTTTTGTATCTTGTGGATGTTGTCTATCATGTGCACCGGGATCCGGATGGTGCGGGCCTGGTCCGCGATCGAGCGGCTGATCCCCTGCTGGATCCAGTTAGTCGCATAGGTCGAAAATTTGTTGCCAAGCCGATAGTCGAACTTGTCGACCGCTTTCATCAGCCCTATGTTGCCGTCCTGCACGAGGTCCGCGAAGTCGAGCCCCAAGCCGCGGTTCGAAGATTTCTTTGCAAACTTTATCACAAGTCGCAGATTTGCCTCGATCATTTCGCGCTTGGCTCTGGCCGATTCCGCCTGGCCTTTGCGCACCAGCTCGACGACTTTTTTATATTCGCCGGTCGGCTGTCCGGTTTCTTCGGCTATGCGCTGTATTTCTGCCTGTATCCGCATGACGTCGTTCGCATGCTTTTCGGCGAATTTCTGCCAGGCGGGTTCTTTTTTGCGGGTTATGTTCTTGATCCAATTCTTGTTCAGCTCGTTCCCCGAATATTCCGCAATAAAATCGTCGCGCTTTATCTTCATGCCGATCGCGAGGCGCAAAAGCTTGCCTTCGAGCCCCATCAGCAGCGAATTCCGCGCCGTCAGTTTCTCCAGTATTTCGGTTATGCGGTCATCCGAAAGCCGTATCTGGCTTACATATCCGTACAGCTTTATCTTTTCCTTGGCATAGGCCGTCTCGAGAGCCGCATCCCGTTTCGATGTTTTCATGAGGTTGTCGAGCCGCGCGACCTGCATATTTTCCATCTTGGCGAAAATCCTCTTGATTTTTGCGAAAAGATCCATGACCAGCGGCATCACGGTTTCCTCCATGACCGGGATCGGCACGCCCGAGCTGCCGCGGGCGGGTTTTTCCTGCGCCGCGCCGCCGGCAAGCACGGGATCGTCTTCCTCTTCCTCTTCTTCGGCCTCGGCGTCGACAATCTCTGCTTCGTCCAGATCTTCATCGTCCAAGGCGTCCACATCGTCCACGCCCTTGGAATGCATTGTGTCCACCAGTGCCGCAAGGGACTTTTTTTCATTGTCCGACGAATACATGACTTCAAGGTTCACCACATAGCGTAGATGCACATCTTGGCTTTGCAGCATGTCATGCCAATCCAGCATCGCCCTTATGGTCATGGGTGATTCGCACAGCCCGTATATGAGGAGCTTGTTGGCGGCCTCTATCCTCTGTGCTATGGCGACTTCGCCCGCCGCAGTGAGGAGCTGCACCGTGCCGATCGATTTCAGGTAGGATTGCACGGAATCTTGAATGCCCAGCGCTATGAGGCCGTTGGAGCTGCGCTCTAATTGCCGCGCGTAGTTTTCATCCATTTCTTCGCCGACTTCCACCTGTTCTGCGGCGGAATCCAGCATTCTGCCGCGGTTACGGTCCTCTGAATCGTCCGAGTCGGTGTCATAAAACTGCTCGAGCCTCTTGTCAAACAGCGCGGCTTCCAGCACTTCAAGCCCAAGATCCTGCCGAAAAAACGACAGCGTTTCCTCCCGCTCGGATTCCGGCACCTCGTCATCCGCAAGGGCTCCGTCAAAGTCCAGCTGCGACAAAAAGCCATTCTCGCATGCGTTGCGGGCCAATTGCCCCAAATTCTCCGGCAGAGAATCCATAAGGAATCTCGTCGTTTCATCTATTTTTTTCAAAACGCTCCCCTTGAATTATTGAGCCGCCGGCGCCGGACGCTTGATCTTGG
>JAITBM010000051.1 GCA_031283565.1 Rickettsiales bacterium | reverse complement strand
CTTGACACAAGATTGTCAAGTTTCAAGCCAACAAACCAAATTAAGCGCTTGTCACTTAAACGATAAAAATAAAATGAAGAATATAAGAATGAAAACAATCTTGCTGTGTCTTCTACCGGTCGGGGCTTTTGCCGCTGAAAAATGTGACCAAAGCGGCATGTACGTGATTATAGGATCGTCTGAAAACTGTCCCAGCGGATACAAGCTGTTAGGCGAGGTTCATGATTCATGCCCCAGCGGATACAAAGAATACGGAACCATAGACACGCTTGCTTTTGTGCAAACCGGATCGGATGAGAAAGGCACCTATGTTTGCAAATGACGGCATGTCTATTACATATCGCGATTTATGGAACGGCTTCATATCGCGGGAAAATTTTGACTTGGCTCTTAAACGCGCTGTTGAGCACAAGAAGAGCAAGCCTGAGATTGCCCGGTTTTTGGCCGGGGATCCCGAGGCGAGGCTTGAAGAGCTGCGCCAAAGCGTCATTTGCGGCGAATTCAGGACCTCTGCATACCGCCCCATAACCATTTTCGAGCCAAAAAAACGCGTGATTTACGTGCTTCCGTTTTATCCGGACCGCATAATGCACCATGCGTTGATGAACATCCTGGTTCCGATATGGGACGGCATGTTCATACGCGATTCTTTCGCCTGCCGCCCGAACATGGGCGTCCATGCGGCGTCCAAGAGGGCCATGCACTTTGTGCGGAATAACAAATACTGCCTGCAATGCGACATCCGGCGCTTTTACCCGTCGATAAACCATCAGATTCTGTTCAAGATACTGGGGCGCAAGATACGGGACGAGCGGATTCTTGCCCTGCTGAAAGATATAGTGTTTTCAATAGAGGCGCATACGGACGACACTCCGCTCCAAAGCGGCAGCTACGGCGTTCCGATAGGGAACCTGTGCAGCCAGTGGTTTGGCAACCTGTACATGAACGATCTGGACATGTTTGTGAAGCACAAGCTGAGATGCAAAAGCTATATCCGGTATTGCGATGACTTCTGCCTGTTTTCAGACGACAGGGAGCAGCTTTCGAGATGGCGGGATCAGATGAGGGTATTTTTGTTGGAAGAATTGCATTTGATTTACTCCTATGCGGAAATATTTCCTGTGAAAAACGGGCTGGACTTTTTGGGGTACAGGCATTTTCCCGAGTTTGTGCTGGTAAGGAAGACCACGGCGCAAAGAATAAAGAAGCGGATGATGAAGATAAGAGCCTATGACATGCGCGATCCGTGGCAGCGCGGGCAGGTGGCCTCCGCGCACGGATGGCTCTGTCATGCCAACGCACACAATTTGCACAACGCTATATTCTCGCATATTAAAATAATTTGACCGGCCGACCGCGCGGGCGCTTTGCGGATAATGCCGCGAATGCAATTCGCCGGCGCATAAAATCTATCTTGATTTTTGCGAATTTCTTTGTAGAATGCACACGGTTTGCAATGCGTCCGTAGCTCAGTCGGATAGAGCACGGGATTTCTAATCCCGGTGTCGTAGGTTCGAATCCCACCGGACGCACCAATGTTTTTTCAGCCCCTTGATTTTCAATATTGCAACAAACATCGCAAGTTACGCGATACATCGGCAGATGTATTTTGCACAGCTAAATTTATGAAAATGCCGAGCTTTTTCCTTGGCGCGCGGATGCGGACCCGCCCCGCCATGCCGGATGGAATGTATCGCGATGCGGAAGTGCTTTTGAAAGCTTATAAAACTACAAAAAATTATTAGCTGGAATTTATCCAGTCTATGGTAATTCCACAAAATTGATTCATGCCGAAATTGTTTCACCAATTTTTTGCTTATTCTTACCTCTGATCCCGCCAATGCCGATTGATGCACAAAGCCGGGGGGAGCAATACGGCGAAATTCCGGTTTTCTGGACTGAATGCGGGACCTCCGTATATAAGCAAAGATATCAAAAAAATAAAAATTCGGCAAGCAACGCTTTAATTGCAACGGGCGCGAGTTTGGCTTTTGCCGGGGCAATGCGGCATATGTTCAGAAAAACGGCATCATCAAATTTTAATGGCCAAGCCGGTCTGACTATATTTCAATACAAGACGCCGGGGCAAGAACCGCCCGCTTGACTATTCCTCGATTTCGCCGAGGTCCGGCGAATCTTCGAACGCGCCGTCTCCCTGCTCATATTCAAGCGGCGCGTCGCCATCGATCGGCATGTCGTCGTCCGCCGGCGTTTCTTCCGCAGGCAATTCCAAATCAAACCCGTCTTCAATGATCTGAGGTTCGGATTCAGGCATGACTGCCGGCAGCTGCGATTCTTCAATCGGGACAGGTTCCGGCCCAAGCATAGGCTCCGGCGCCGATTCCGGTCCAGATACCAGTTCCGGCGCCGATTCCGGCGCAGAGATCGGATCAGGCATAGATTCCAGTTCCGGCGCCGCTTCCGGCGCAGGGATCGGATCGGGCGCGGGTTCCGGGAGCGGTCCTGGAACAGGTTCCGGCGCCGGGGCGGGTTCGCGGACAGGTGCAATCGGCTCTTCCGTTATGAATGGGCTTTCGGCGGGAGCATCTGCAACTTCCGGCTGACCAACGCCCGCCGACGGCTCCGAAGTTTCCGCGACTTTTTCCGTCGTGGCCGCTATGTGCGGCATTGCCTCTGAATTCATTTTCTGCTGGTATAGATACAGGGTGTAGATTGAAAGCCCTATCAGAAGCAGCAGCATCAAGTAATACGCCCCGCCCTGCCCTCTGCGCTGCGGCGCGTTTATTTTTTGAATTCCGGAGATAGGAGCCTGCGGGCGTTCGATCTCCGGTTCCGCCGGGCGCAAGTTCCGCGCATCATTCCGGTATAGCGGCTGCGGAGCAGCCTGCGGCTCTGCGGCGGCCGGGGCGGCGGGCGCGTATATGGGCATGGGGGGCGTCATGGCGGCCGGGGCGGCGCTCTTGGGCTCGTCGAATGACACCGGCTTGAACGCGTTGGCGGCATCCATTATCTGCGGCTCCTCAGTAAACAGAGGACGCACTTCATTCTCGCTCATCTCGCTTCCCTTTTCGTAATCTTTGTAATTATCCAATATTTCGGCTCCGCTGTCAATCCGCTTCTGAGCCCGCCGCAGCCGCCTTTCGGCCCGCGCTTTTTTTGCGCCTGCCTTTTCTATCCGCGATTCGTACCTTAGTATTTTCGCGGCGCTTTCCTTTGGCGGAATCGTTCCCATTTCCTTTTTTGCAGCCCTCAGCCTTTCTTTTTGCAACTCTGCGAATTCATCCAAGTCACGTATGGTCTGCCGCGCTTCCCCAACCGTAGCCAGCGCGGCCTCCATGTCGCGGCGCGCATCTTCCAGGCGCCGGCTTTTAAGCCGCCTTGAAGTATATTCGCGCCAGCCCCGCAATTCGTCCGCATCCCCCGTTATCATGGCATCCGCGTAATGGGACAGGCCC
>JAITBM010000095.1 GCA_031283565.1 Rickettsiales bacterium | reverse complement strand
TTTTAATTGATGGATATATCATAAAAGCGCAGGCGAGCAGAATAACATACGATCTTTGTGATGCCTCTCACAAACTGCAAGAATATGTGCCTTTTCCATCGGTAAGTCCGGGCAGAATGAGATCTGTTATCCTGCCGTATTCCACCGTTCCAGACGGACAGCTATCTTCGATAGTTCCAAATTCTACGAAGCCACTCGGGCAATCTCCGATTGCAATCACTTCGGAATCGGCAAGAGCGCTATAATAATCACTAATGACTTCGCTATGAAACTGAACCAAAATATATCCGTTGTCGCAATCGTCCGCAAACACTGCAAATGACGGAACAATCAACAAAATTTTCCACTTGTGCCAAAATAATATCCGTTTCATTTTTTTATCCCAAAGTTGGCGCCAATTTGCCAGCGAGTGGCGATTTCAAGATGCGGTCCTGCTGCTACATGCCGCACATGCCGGGGCATTTTCTTTGACATTCATCAAGACCATCAGTAGGTTGTTTATTCGCGCAAACATCTCCCCAAAAACAATAACCCCTCGTCCATGTGCCCGCATTGTTACACCAGCAAACCCCTCCATCGCTCTTGTTGGATGGACAGAATGGTCGCTCGGAGCAACAGCGCCATTCTTGGAATTTCACGCAAATCTTCGCCGTGGCAGCGTTTGCTATCCGCGCGGCAAGCCCCGTCATTACTGCCGCAAGCAATATTTTTTTCATGTTTTCCCTTTTTGGTTATGCGGACCGGATGGCTGGTATAGCTCTGCCAGCATCCGGCACGCGATAAGCGAACCGCCAAGGATTTGGCGGCCAGGGAGGTTGAGAAATCATTTATCAGAATGACTCCGCCGGCATTAGCCTATCCCTGTGGAGTCTGGCTGTTTTTCGACCGGCGGCTCCCCGGCCATGGCCGGGGTTTTTTATCCGACCATATGCGGCCGGAAGAGTTCCCAG
This sequence comes from Rickettsiales bacterium, assembly GCA_031283565.1. Classification (GTDB taxonomy): domain Bacteria; phylum Pseudomonadota; class Alphaproteobacteria; order Rs-D84; family Rs-D84; genus JAISGC01. Next base: position 7,337 of record JAITBM010000095.1, on the reverse strand, counting down.
CGGGTCGCTTGATCTGAGTATTCAAATCTTTGGCCGCGCCGGGCGGGCATAAAAAAAACGCTTTCGCGCCGTTTTCATACCCCATGCGGATTACAACACACGAACTATTCTGCGTCGCTGATAAAAGAACTTCTCACAGTCCTGAACCCGCATCCCTGCGCGTCCAAGATAATTATATCGCCGGAGCGAAAATAAATCAAGTTAAAAATGTTGCCGTACGATCAGGTCCCCGACGTTTCCATAGTTTGTTGCCGGGACTATTTTTCGAATTCTGACTTATCGGGAAACGTGCGGGAAAAGAATTCGCGGCTGGCCGCATCGTCCGCGGCGCACAGGCCCGAGTCATTTATGCAGAACAGCCTCGGCAGGCGCTTCATCCGCGACAGGCGCCGCGCATTCCGCATTACCGGGACTTCGCCTTCGCGCATCGTTGCCGCCGCAAGGGCCCGCGCGAGCGGAGTGTATTTTTTTACGTTCGCGCGGCCGGTCCCGATAAGATATTCGTGAAAGAATACGCGCTGAATATCCCGCGAATCGCGCAGCGGACGCGCGGACATTTCTGCGATCGCCGCCGCAATGCGGGGATCCTGTGCCGCTTCGGCCATCGCTGATTTCAAATACGGATCGATGTTGTGCGACGGATGCCAGTCATAGGAGCCGGCGCGGGCGCCAAAAATTTCATGCGCTAGTTTTTTCGAGTTCGCCAGTATCTGGTCGTATTGTCCGGCAAATTTGCGAGAGAGATATTTTTTCCCGTCGCCCTTTATTCTTATGACGGGCCGGCCGCGCTTGCCGAAAAAATATTCGGGCTCCGCCGGCCTGCCGAAAAACATGTCGTCGTTCGCGTATATGAATCGCTCCGACAATCCCCTTATATTATGCAGATAAAACTCCATCGCGCTGGTGTTGAATGTCGGCAGGCATTTTTGCGGCATTATTTCGCTATGGCCCACTATCGACACGCGCGGATTTTCGGTGTTCAGCCATGCCGGAACCTGTCCGTCCGACACGATATAGACATGATTGATCCACGGCGCGAATCTTGCGGCGCTTCGCAAACTGTACTTCAATTCGTCATTGTCGAACGCGCGGTGGGCCCCGTTGTTCGGATCGCGCGGCGCCATGCCAGCGGCCGCGAGAGCCGCGTTTTTTTTCGCCAGCCATTTCGGATCAGATCCGTCGGCCCACATGTACACAAGGTCTATCGGAGCGGCGTCCGCGCTCATGCGCACGGGCGCCCCCGCATCGCGCCGGCGCATAAAGTTTTTTGTGATTTCCCGGCCTTTTCTCCGGTTTTCGCTTTGGAGCCTCTTTTTTTCTGAGTCGTATTTCGCATTCAGAATCGAGTTCGGCCGATTCTTGTAAAAGTATGTCGCTCCGCCGCATGTCGCCGCCGCCCGCGCGTAAAAAAGCATGCGAATTATCGCGGGCCGATCTTCCAACTCGCGCAGATTAGGGAACGAGATTTTGCACCGCCGCCAAAGGTCCCGCCTTATCAGCCAGCGCCACGCCCAGCTGTGCCTAAGCGCCCTGGTATCCGAAAATTTCGCGCGTCCGAACAGTATTTCATCGCGTTTGAACACTACGCTGCGGCGCGGTTTTTTCTCGTAATAGACACTGCATGCCGCGGCGTCGACAAATGGCCGCGAGCATGCGCGAAGCATGCGCTCGTAAAATTGAGGGCTTATCAGATCGTCCGCGTCCATGAAATGCACCCATTCCCCCGACGCGAGCTCGGCCCCGGCGTTGCGGGCGCGCCCCGGTCCGAGAGTCGAGCCGGGTTCGATGCTGCGCTCGCTTTTTATGATTTTTATCCGCGCGTCGCGCAGGGCGAAGTCCCGGGCTATGGCTTCGGACGAATCCGTCGGAGCGTCCAGCACGCAGATTATCTCAAGATTCTCATGCGTCTGCCGAATGACGGACTCCAGCGTGTCCGCCAGATATTTTTCCGCGTTATAAATCGGGATGATTACGCTTACCAAATCATTCATATCAGCTCCCCCTTGCATATCTTGTCGAAAAAACTGCCGGGGTAACCGGCGGAATCGGCAATCGTATGTCGTCCGGACTTGTAAGTAAGCTTTTGAAAAAATGATGTTTTTCTTATGCGGTTCCACTGCGCGGCGTCGAATGGACCGAACTGGTCCGTCGCCACGAATTGCAGCGTCTCGTCTTCGGATACATGCGGCATTTCGGCAAACAACATTTTCGCCGCGCCGTCCCGCGCCGCCATCGCCTTGAACATCAGCTGGTGCTGGAAATAATCTATGTCCTTGCGCTCGCTCTTCCAGTATTCTAGGCAAAGCGCCAGCCACGTGTCGTTCAGATAGCTGCCCTTTTTTGCGCGTATGAAAAAGTTCTGCATAAAGCTGTACGGAAAATGCGTAATCCTGTCGGTCAGGAACACGAAAAAGTCGGCTTTTTCGACATATTCCGGTACCGGAGCGGTCATGAAGTTCGTTGCGTCGGTCCAGATTCCGCCATGGTTTTTGAGCAGGTTCAGCCGCAGCAAGTCCGCGAAGTGGGCCCATATCATGCGCCCGTTTTTCAGATGGTCGTACACGAATCCCGGCAGGTCCGAATAGTCGGCCGCGCTATTCATGTCCAGCATTTTATGCAGGAATGGCCCGCGCCATTTTTCCGCCGCGGCCACGCAGGATCCGACTATCGCGGGCGTCGCCCTGCCCGGCGGATTATCCCAGAACTGCCAGATGGTTTCCGGCGATTCCGCGGCGGTCCGCGGCGGCGCGGCATGCGGCAGCAGCCCGACATAGCGCCGGCCGAAATAATTCGCAATGATCTTTCCCTTGATGTTCGGCCTTTTGACGCCGAGCGCGAAAATGCGCCCTATCGAACGCTGGACCGCGACGGCGGCCGATACTTCAAGTCTTGCCATGCTTCTCGAAAAGCTCATTTTTATCTCCTTGATTTTTTCCGTTTGCCGAGCCAGTGGCGGATGTGGTACATCAGGCGGCTTGGCTTCCAGATCCCCATGTCCCTGACGAACTTGCGGACATAAAGGCGGCCCTCGAGCCAGTCGGCCCGCTTTTTGTCATCCATAAGCGCCTGGCCGCTGGATATCGAGCCCGAGCGGTTTTTATAATAATATATCGCTCCCGGGCACAGCGCTATCGATCCTGCATGGCAGGCGATGGCGACGGACACGACGGCGTCCTCCATTATCGACAGGTTCGGGAACGACATCCCGCGCTTTTTCCAGAACGAGCGGCGGATCATCCAGCGCCACATCCAGCCGTGCATGAAGACGTCTGTCTTAGAGTATTTGGCCCGGCCGCGGGCCAGAGCCTCGCGCTTGAATTCTATGCCGTGCTCGGGTCTTTTCTCATAGAAAACTTCGCATGAGACGGCGTCCGGCTTTTTGGCGCCGAACCGCTCCGCGCATGCCATCAGCTTTTCGTAAAAGTCCGGGCTTATCAGATCGTCCGCATCCATGAAGTGCATCCATTCGCCCGACGCGAGCCCGGCTCCGGCGTTGCGGGCGCGGCCCGGCCCCAAATCCGAGTCGGATTCAATGCTGCGCAGGCGCGGATCCTTTTTCTGGAATTTACGGACTATATCCGCCGAATTGTCCTCTGGCGAATCCAGAACGCATATTATTTCAAGATTTTTGTGCGTTTGATTCACCACGCATTCGAGCGTTTCAGCAAGATGTTTTCCTGCGTTTTTTATCGGAATTATCACGCTGACGACGCCTGTGCCTGCTTTATTCAATTTGTTTTCCTTTTTTTCATACGATATTCCCGAACCTTTCCGGAATTTTCACCGCGCGTTTCAGCCCGAGCATTTTCGGCTTGTTCCACGCGAATGGGCTTCGCGCGAAAGTCTGCACCACGCGCGCCATGCGGACCGACGAGTCGAAATCGCCGCGATAGTTTTTTCCCCGAGCGACTTCGCCGAATATTCGAAGCCGGTTGCGCTCATAGTGTCTGACTTCATTGCGCGCTATTATGTCCGGATGCTTCATTTTTGCCCGAACGGCGTCCAGGCTGTAGTTTCCGAAATGCAGCAGATACAGATTCGGATCTATCCGGAAGCCGTGCCCGCGCGCGCGGTGAAATCCCCTGCCCCACCGCGCCGGCCTGGAAATTATGGAGGCCTTTGTAAAGCGCGAATGTATCAGCGCGTGTTCGCGTTGCCGCAAAAACAGCTTGGATTCGTCGAACGGCTTTTCGCTTGGATGCTCGGCGAAGTCGAGCCCCAGCGGGGAAAGGACCGCGCCGAACTTTTTATCCGACAGATACCGCGCCAGATTGTCCCCCGCGCGCGGATCCAGCGCCAGAAATTCGTCCGCATCGGTCCCGATCACTATGCCGTATCCCATGGCGAACAAGCCGGCCGCGCGGTCCGACAGGAAGTCCAGCCTTTGCCGCTCGGCATCCACGACTTCGATCCCGAGCTTGTCCACCGCTTTGATGTGCGCGCGGCCCGCGCCCGACGGCGCCTTCTGGTCCAGTCCGTCTAGATAGATGAACAGGTTTTCTTCGCCGAAATGCCTGCCGTAATACGCTATCCAGCGGTTCAGAAACCATTCGTCGTTCCGGGCCATGGTGATGACTGCGATTTTCTTCATGCCGCAATGCTAGAAAAAAAAAAGCATGCTTGCAAGCCCGATTTAATTATGTTGCAAGGAGCTTGTTTTTGTTATATGATTCCCGTCAAAAGGAAAGAGAATGCCGATAGCAATATCGATAACACAGGTAATTTTCGTGTCGGTTGCCGGACTGCTGGTGGTGCTGCTGCCGATGATCTGGCTTCAGAGCCGCCGCGCCGAACGCGTGATGAAGTCCATGCAAAGCCTGCTGTTGGAGCCTAGCCGCGCCAAGCTGTCCGACGCGCGGGCTCTTATAGAGCAGGCGCTGAGCGGCGTGGTCGACAGGCTGACCGCATCGTTTGCAGCCATGAAAACGGTTCTGGCGCAGCACGCCGCCCGCGCGGACGCTTTGGAAAAAAAGCTTGGCGTTCAGAACAAGATGCTGGTGTCTACCGCGGACGTGGCCTCAGGACGTATTGCCGCCATGACGCGGACCCTTGAAAATCTTGTGTCGAATTTTTCCGAAGTCATGGGGCGCGACCAATGGAAAAGCATTCAGACGTCGATCGACGGTTTCGGCGGCGGAGTCGGCGCTATGGTCAAAGAGCTGGAGCTAAAATGCGAGATAATCACCGGATTTTCCGCAAGCCTGAGCGCCAGCATGGACAAATGGTCCGATTCAGGCCGGAAATTGGCCGACGAATTGCAGCAGAATTTCTCCGGAACCACCCAGAACATGAACTTGTTGTCTGTTTCCGTAGGCGGGCTTGGCGGGGAATTGTCCGCATTGCAGCAGGCGGTGGCCAGAGACTTTGAAAATGTGCGCCTCTCGTCGCATGGGATGGAGTCCGTACTGGCGAACAACGACAAGCTTTTGTCCCACCAGCTCGAGAATTTGGAAAACTTTGCGAACCAGGCGAAAAAGCTTTTGCAGTCCCAGGTGAACGCGCTGGCCGACACCGCGAGCCGCGTCGGCACCGAAATAAGGCTCTCCGAGGCTTCCGTCGAGGCGGGGGTGGCGTCTCTTGGCGCAGAATCTGAAAAACTCTTCGCCGCGTCCAAGGACATGAAGGCCGCGTTCGAGGGAATAGCCTCTGAAATCATGGGGGTCAGGGCGCGGTTCCAGTCCGAAGTCGGCGAATTTACAGAAACCGTCGTAAGAAACCTGCGCGAAGCAGAAAGCGCCACCGCCCACACCATGGAGGACAGCCGCCAGATAGCTGCAGTATTCGCGGACAGCCTGGTCCCAATGCTGTCCCGCATAGACGGAACCGTGGCGGGGCTTGATGCCGCCAAGGACCGGCTGCTGCCCTTGTCCGATGTCATGCAAAGAATGGAAACGGCGATGCCGAAGCTTGCTGAGGACGCGGGGCAGATGACGGCGGCGCTCGCCGGGCGGATATCGGAAATGGCGGATCGGATAAAGGTCATGAACGAGAACGCGGCCGCCGCGCTTTCCGGAATCGGAAATTCGACCATCAAGCTGGAAAAGCTCTCCGGCGAATCACGCCAGCAGATGATAGACCTGATGGGCGACTATGCCAAGGCAGCCGAGACAATGAGGGAGCTGACCGCCTCAATGGCGGCGACGCGCGCGGCGGGGCCAGCCGCGGTAATGGCCGCTGGCGCAGCGCTCAAGATCGTGGATGCAGCCGGAGCGGCCATTCCGGTTCAGGATTTCGTGAAGCGGGCAGATCCAGTTTTCGAAAGACTGCACGATCTTTCCGTTGATCTGACCAGAAGCATAGGCGCGGAAATTCCGGATTCCGTTATGGATAAGTACAGGAACGGGGACCGCGCAATTTTCAGCAAATGGTTTGCCAAAATGATAAGGTCTGCGGATAAGAAGCGCGTACGGAACATGTTCCGCCAGGACGCCGTATTCCGCGATCAGGCCACTCAATTCGTGCAGGGATTCGCCAAAATGATGACAGGCGCGGAAAGGACGGAGAACAAGGATCTGGTGGTGGCCACGCTGCTGAAAACAGATTTGGGTGTGATGTATCAGGCATTGAAAGCCTGCCTGTTATAGCGCCGGATCAATAAAGAGAACGATGATGAAAGCACATTTCATCATTTTGAATGTGCTCGGGGTAAAAAATATTGGTGAGTATTTTTGAAAGCCCCGGCCGGATTGGTGGAATGCGGCGCCTTCGCGATATAGGCGTTGAACGGCTTTCCGGGAATTTGTCAGCAAAGTATTTATTGCCGATCCCTGTTCGCTTGGTCTGTTTTGCATAAAATAGTATAGCCGGAAAGATTCCAAAAAAGAATGGCCGGAGCTGGCGTAGCGGAAAATGAATCAATTAGTAAAGTCCATGAGAAGCTTGAATAAATTCGCGGCTTGGCTCTAAAAAAAAGCAGCGTTTTATAATTTCAGTTTGTTTGATCCGTTCCTTCCCTGGATCAGCTGTGTGTTAAGCTTTTTTTCCGCGTACGCTTTCCGCTATTGTCGCGGCGCATCCTGGATAAAATCCAGATCCCGGCGATTATCAGCGCAGGGATAATCAGCTCTAAGTACCACTGCGGCAGCTTCGCTATCAATGTGTTCGCCACGCTGGCGCTAGATTCGTTCATGTTTGTTGCTCCTTTGGTTTGTTATTTGAACTGATGCATTGACTTTTGTTGATGAAAGGGTTAGGGTGATGCCAGAAGCCCACAACGGTTCGCTGCTGTGGTAGGGGATATGCAACTGTCCCCTTGATTTTTTGAGGCGGTTATGACAAAGCAGCGCGCCGTGAAAATTATCAGTTTTTTCATGCTTTTTCTTGACATTATGTGATTT
>JAITBM010000086.1 GCA_031283565.1 Rickettsiales bacterium | reverse complement strand
ATCATCTACTACCGAGGTTTGGCTATCGTGGTGATTTCCTCTCTGGGTATCGCCGGACTGCTCACTTACGCGCTGATTGTCATCCTCGGCATGGGGATGGGTTACGCACTCAACCTGCCCGGTATCGCTGGCGCGATTGTGGCCATCGGTGTCACTGCGGACTCGTTCATTATTTATTTCGAACGAATACGAGACGAGATAAAGGCCGGAGCGCCGCCGATCCGCGCGATCAACTCAGGATACGACAAAGCGATCAGGGCCGTGCTTGACGGCAATATTACGACGTTGATTTGCGCCATCGTGCTGTTCCAATTCGGGGCCGGCCCCATAAGGGGATTCGCCGTGACCCTTTCGATCGGGATACTGACAACCCTGTTCACATGCCTGCCGCTGGCCCGGCTGCTGATAGGCGCGTTCGGCGGGCGCAAAATCGGATTTGTCCGGGTGAAAAAAAACGGAGCTGCAAATGGCTTTTAAGTTTATGAAATATAGAAAGCTGGTGTACGCGGCAAGCGCGCTGCTTGCGATCGGCACAGCCGTATCCCTATCAATGCGCGGACTGAATTACGGAATCGACTTTGCCGGCGGCATATCCATGGAGGTAAAGCCGACCGACGGATACAGCATGGCAAAAATGCGCTCAGACCTTGATAAATTCAAGCCGGAAATGCAGCAGGATGCGAAAGGAAATGTCCTGATAAGGATAGGCCTTGAAAAAAACGCCACCGACGAGGCGCAGAACGATATAGTGCGCGGAATAAAGTCGATCATCGGCGCGCGGGGCTCTTATGAGCAGATACAGGCGGTCGGGCCGAAGATAGGCGGCGAATTGATACGGGGCGGAATCCTGGCGATGCTGTTCGCTTTTGCGATGATGGCGATATATGTATGGATAAGGTACCGCGGCGGATACGCTGTCGGAATGCTGTCGGCTTTGCTGCTCGATTTTGCACTTATGTTCGGATTTTATTCAATCTCGTGGCTGGAATTTTCGCAGGTGTCGATAGCGGTGATACTGACTGGAATAGGATATTCGGTGAACGACAAGATCGTCAATTATGACCGGATAATGGAGAACGCACGGAAATACAAGTCCATGGGCGCGGAGCAGCTGATAGACTTGTCAGTGAATGAAATGCTGAAAAGAACCATGCTGACCTCTGTCTCGACTGCGCTCGGCATGGCGGCGCTGATGATATTTGCGGGCGGCGTTCTGGGGGATTTCGCGCTGGCCATGTTGTTTTCCATATTCGAGGGATCTCTCAGCAGCATATTCGTCTCGAATGCGGCGCTGATGAACTTTAACATACGCGAATGATGACCAGGCTGACGCTTTTGGCGCATTTGTGGCTCGCTTTCGCGGCGCCAGCGTTTGCAGCGCGGATATTCGCCGAAGACGAGCCTATTGCCGGCGGGCTGCCTGTATTGGAAATGTCCGGCACGTTTGCTGAGATATATGAAAAGCTTGACGGCGTGAAATGGGCCGGCAAGGATGTGCGCGTGGCGGTGGAATCTTCCGTTGAAGGATTGGCCCCCGGAATTCATGCCGCCGCGACGGACCGACGCATAGTGCTGCTGCACAAAGATGACATAATCGGCAATTGGGACCGCCCGTCGGACGGAAACTGGAGCGAATATGGGCAGATAACTGCGGCCATGGTGCTGAAATTGCGCGAAAGACTGCCCGACCTGGCAGCCCTTGGCGCGCCGGAAATATACAATGCGGCGATAGCCTCAATAATGAAAGGCATAGATAAAAATGGCCGGTATATCTATTCGAAAAAAGAAGAGCTGCAAAATGATCCACATGTGCTCACATCTCTTGGGATCGCGGGGGTCAGGACAAGCGCCGGGGATTATTTGCTGAATACTATATTCAAGGGCTCGCCAGCCGACAATGCGGGGCTAAGCGACGGTGACATCCTCGTGTCGGCGAATGGAACCGCATTGCGCGATCTGTCGGACATGGAGGTGCTGGGGCTGTTCAACGGCTTTTCTTCGGGAACGATAAAGGTGAGGGCCATCGGATCGGACAAAAAGGAAAAATCGGCGGCCATTCGCCGCGCAAGCATTGTCATGGCGGATGCCGACATAGTGGTTCGGGACACTATTTTGGAAATAATAATTCACAAAATAACAGACAATGCGGTGGATGTGGCGGCGGAGGCGATTGACAAATACAAGCATGACGGGATTTATTTAGATCTGCGGGGCGCGACCGGAGATGACGAGCTGGCTATGGCGAAAATGGCCGGCCTGTTCATGGGCAAAATTCCGATTGCAAAGATTGCGAGAACAGCACAGGAAGAGCTGGAAATAATTCCCGGGGGCGACGCAATGACGCAGGCGCCCGTTGTGGTGGCGACATCGAACGCGACCAGCGGATCCGCCGAGGGCCTGGCCTATGCTTTTTACGAAGCCGGCAGGGCAGTATTGATAGGCGTTCCGACGGCCGGCAAGGCCATGCTTTCGACCCGGATAGATCTGAAAAGCGGCGGCGCGCTGGAATTGAAAAACCGCGAGATAAAAAGCGGGAGGGGAAATACTATAAACGGACGCGGCTTTTTCCCGCCGATATGCCTTTCGAACATAAGAACCAGCGAGCAGAAGAATGTGTTTTTGGTAAATGTTAGAAATCACGAATGGAGCGCGAGGGATTTCAACAAAGAAAATATCGATCCGAAATCGGTAAGGAAAGGCTGCCCGAACATAACAAGCGGCGCCGATGAGGACGCGGTTGCAAGCGCCGTGGCGTTTGACATTTTGCTTGGCGAAAAAGTGTACGACGCCCTTTTGCAAAAAAACTGACAAAAAAATCCCCTTGCGTTATTTTGCAATACCAGCAGAGGGGGCGCGCCCCTTTTACATTCGTCATGTATAAAGCCTGGCTAATCCATCGCTATCGCTTCGCCCGTATCAACTTTAACTCAGTAGATCGACTTTTTACGGCTCTCTTTTCCATTTGGCAAGGATGCTTCTTGCCGCTTGGCAGCGATTCCCTGCGGGGATGACGGCGCGTGAATCGGCAGGAGATGGCGAAGTTTATGTTTGTTGTCGCACGTCTGTGCCGCGCGTGACTATTACCCGAATCTAGCGTGTTGATCCAAAATTATGCATGCCAAGAGTCCCGCCGGTGCTTTTTTGACAGCCAAGCATGATGATAGAGCAAGATTTTTTGCCTTGTCATTGGCAAAAATCCGGCTATTTCTTGAAAATCAGCAAGATGTGATACAAGATATCAATTGTCTTAAAACATGTCAGCGAAAATCTAAACATTTACAGGCATTGTTTGCAGTACTATTGACAAAAAATTCAGAAATTAATACATGTCGTAATTTGTTTTTGTATTACATTTTATAAATAAAAATTATATCATTATCAACATAATCCTAGCTGGATAGGATCAAACAAAAGGAAAAATTAAATGAAAAAACTTTTTATATCACTGGCAATGATTGGCGTATTTGCCGGTGCGGCTAATGCTGACGTAACTGCCCCGCAGATTCCTTCCGATATGCTGAATTCATTATGGAGTCAGATTGGCGGCGGGAGTGATGGCGATATCGGCACAACTTACTTACAGCAATTGTATGAAGGGTTGCAATATTTATTAGATTCCAGTAATAGTGACAAAGGTGCCAAGCTTGCTGCTATGGGAGCAGGTTTTGATATATTCATTGATAAAGCCAAAGCCGAATCCACCAATCTTATAAATGGATTGAATGGGGTATTTGTTAGTTACACTAATCAAATAAACGCCGCATTCGCCAGTTTGGACCTTTCTCGCGATCTAATGATCAGCGCGCATACATCTCAGATTGGGGAATTGAGCAAAGGTCTGGATGCCATCAACGCCTCTGTAAGCGCCATGAATGACGGATTGGATTCTCTTCGTTCGGATTTTTACGATCTGGATGAAAAATTATCCGCCGGGGTCGCCATATCAAACGCCCTGTCCGGTTTGGATAACCATTTGGATGCCGGCAAGCAGATCTCCATTGGATTCGGAAGCGGATATTACAACAAGCAAGGCGGATTCGCCTTTGGCGGCGCGTTCAGGACTTCGGTTAACTCCGCATTTAATGCCGGTGTTTCCGTATCAACCTATGGCAGCGTAGGCGCCAAGGCCGGCTGGAATATGCAGTTTTAATCCGCGCGATTATCATCCCCGCAAAGGCGGGGATGCAGCAATCTCATAGTATTTTTTATAAAAAGAACTCGCGGGATGTGCCGCGCACTTTTATTTATTATTCCCTTCTTTTCGTTGCACAGATCAGCGACCGCGGTTGCCGGCTATGTGGATATGGGGCTTTCCGACAAGATTTTCAATGGATTTTTTCGCTATTTCCAGTCCGTCGGCAAGCAACTGTTTATCTTCGTCGGACACATTACCGGCCGTCATGGCTTCTTCGATTGATTCGATTCCAGATTCCAAGGCAGCTTTTCTGCCGGCCAAGTTTTTTGTCGCCTTGTTAAGGATCTTTACAAGCTTTTCGTTCTTCATGGCTCGGCGCGCGCTTTGCTTCATGGCTTCGGCCCTTGTTTGCATAGCGGCTTTTTCCGCAAGCATGCTGTAAGCCTTCCTTGCGACATCATCGTCGTGTCCGACGACGATATCGTAACATAAAAACGCCCTCCCAATTAAGAGCTGGTATGATTCGAAGGCTATCCTGCTCTTCTTCCCGTTCCGAAGCACCAGAATGTCGTGATCGCCGATTTCTT
>JAITBM010000045.1 GCA_031283565.1 Rickettsiales bacterium | reverse complement strand
CGAGAATATTGCTTATTTTTGAATATTCGGGATCCGTTTCGGCTGTGCCCTCCATCCGCATTTTCAGCTGGATATTTTCCAAACTTTTAAGCTCTTCGTTGCAACTGTTCATCTTGCCTATCAGATCGTCGACATTTTTCACGCCAAAGCCCGCAGACACAGCCGCAACCGCCGATGTCGCGGTAGTCGCGCCAAGCGTCACAGTGCGGACATTTCCAAGCGTTTGTGACTGTTCTTTGAGTTTTCCTGCTACTATTAGCTTTTTTTTCTCTATACCATCTATTTGCCCTTCCGCAAGTTTCATCTTCTTCCAAAGTGCCACAATCTCATCCTCTTTCATTGTATCTAGTTTTGCAAGTTGTGTATCCTTAGCATTTTTGGCTATTCCGGTGATGACGGCGGCGGCGCCGGTCAGCGTTCCGACGCCAGCGGCGCCGGTCGACACGCCGGCCATGACCTGAATTTGTTTCAAGCTATCCGAAATTCCGCGGCATGCGACATATTCCGCGCCAAGCGCCGCATTGCAGAACAATAAAAGTATGGCGGCTATTTTTATCATTTTTGTTCCTTAATGCTCCTTTGTTCCATAATGCTCCACTCCGCAAAGTTTCTTCTCACTTGATCATCAGCTCGAGTTGTTCCCACAGCCCTTATATCACTCATCTTTTGCGCATGCGTGTCGACATTCAGAGTCATGTCCATATATGAATATGACGTATCAAACTGGCTGGTGATCACAATGTCCACAACTGTCGCCAAATCTTTAGATTTGTCCTCTCTTATAAAGAAAATGTTTTTTTCATTTTCATTACTGCCTTCTTGATAAGATAGTGCCCAATCCTCCAAGTCACTCGGCAGACTACATTCCGAGCTTTGATAGCATGCTTCAAAACTGCCCCGATCCAGATGCATTGAGCTGCCGGATTTCACAATTTTTCGATCAGTCTGTCTTGATTTTTCCTCTATTTCTTTCTGATATTCCGTATGTAACGACGAAAACGCGTAATTTGCAATTGCGGAGCGCAGAACCGCAGCTTTCATTTTCAGGGGAAGATTGTCATATTTACCTTTGTCCATCAGCATAAAATTCTCGCCGCCGAGCCGCTTCAATTCCCCATGCAGTCGCCCGATCTGCTCTTCAAGCGAAGCTTCGGCAGCCGCGATTTCTTTTTTGAAATCTTCGATAATTTGATATTCGCGCGAAAAATCGGCACTTGTGTCGACTGACGCTATGCTTTGACCCGCCGAAACTGTAAGCAACAGACCGAATGATAAAAAAATCCAACGCATACGCGCCTCTCTCTTTGAAATAACACTATATCATATCCGCCGCGCCGGAACAACAACATAATTGTTGTTATCTATAAATTCATCTCTCAAAATATTTGTCAATATCTAGCCCGTATCAAATATATAGGGAGCATGAAGGTTTTGCACCGCCTTTGCGCCCTGTGGCGCATGGGGCTGCACAATGACGCCGTTACTTTTTAGGCCGCTATTGCCAATGGGAATTCGGCCGTGCAGAGCCTCCTTGACATTTCGGTCAAAAAATTTCTAGAATGCAAAAAAAAGCGGGGGGAATTATGAAAAAGCTGATTTATTTGCCGCTGCTGCTTTCGGCGCTGGCCGGATGCGGGCAGATGTATGACCGCGAGCCCGTCGGCATAGGCTATGACAATGACGAACTGAAGCTGTCGCCCTGCGCCTGCCTGAAAGTCTATCGCGGCTAGGCGCCGGCGGCGCGAACGCGGGGGAAAGATGAATTATCCGCAGGATTTTTTCAACAAGATGTTCGCGTGGGGGCGCCCGCTTGAGCTTGCGCGGCGGTTCGCCGTATATTTCGGAATTCTTGTTTTTCTGATTTTCGCCTGCATCGGAACGATCTATTGGGCCCGCCGCTCCATGTCCGCGCGGCCGTACTTCATATATGCCGGCGACGGCGCGTGGTCCGTGTTTTCGGAAAGGATAGGCGCGGGCGCCGCAAGCGCCCCCTGGCATCGGGTCATGCAGGAATCGCTGGCCCTTCGGTTTGCCGAAATGTATTTCCGCATAACGGGCGACATGGCCGCGAACGAGGGGGCGCTCTGGTGCAGGTGCGCGGCTGACTCCTGCGCGGCCGATTCGAACCAGTGCGCGGTGTGCTGCGCGTCCGGGACAAAGGCGTATTCGGACTTTGCCGCAAATGTCCTGCCCCTGTGGCGCGGGGCCGCCCTGTCCGGCGTCATGTCCGAGCTGGTGGACGCCTCGGCCAGGCCGATAGGCAGGACGGATGAGCGCGGCGGATTCTGGGAAATAACTGCGGACCTGGTGTCCAATGCGGCTCCGGTGCGGCGCATCACAGCCTATGCCAGAATCGGAACCGGCGGCGGGCGCGGCGCGTCGCTCGGTTTTTTCGTGTCGGAGTTTTACTTTTATTCCGGCCGGGGGGATGAATGAGGAGGCTGATAGGATTTTTTGCCGGCGTTGCGATTGCGGCCCTGCTTGCGGCTTCGCTGCGGCTGTGCGTCTATGTGTACGAATATGCGGGCGCGCAGGATGTGCAGGGGGTTCTGTTGCAGGAATCGGACTTGCGGCGCAACAGAATCCCCGCCCCCGAGCGGCTGTCCGGCATGCCGGATGATTATATCAGGGACAGGCTGATCGGGCGGTTCGTCTCGCTGTACTTCGGGGTTGTTCCGATTCGGGACGAGCCGGAATCCAGGGGCGCCTCGAATGGCGCGCTGAAATTGATGATGTCCAAAGCCGCGATGGATGCCTGGCGCCTCGAAGTTCTGCCGGAATTGCAATCGATGGCGGCGTCCGGAAAAATGCGGCGCGTTCATGCGGATTTTTCGGCTGTCGTGAAAAAGGGGGTTTATTTGGTCGTGCCGGTAAAACTGCTGACATGGGAAGCCCCGAATGATTTTTCCCCGCCCGCTGAGGCGTCGGTCGAAATGTACCTTAGGCTGCGGTTCAACAAGAGGGTGAGAAAAGCCATGGGCGGGCGCAAGTTCGACGCGGGGCGCTGGCTTGACGCGGGCAATCCGCCGACGGCCGTGTTCGAATTCATTGTGGACGAGGTGGCTGTAAGGTGATGAAGATCCTGCTGTTTTTTGCGGCGGCCCTTGTTTCGATCGCGGCGCCGCGGGCCGATGAAGACTGGGGTGACGAGCTCGGGGACGACGCCGCGCTGCCCGATGGCGAGATACGAAATGCGACGGGCCTGGCGCTCGGCGATGTGGAGCAGGTTGCGCTGGACGACGGCGCGGACTTTGCCGCGGTTGAAGACATGGACATTGCGGGGGTCATGCTGTCCATGCCGTTTTCGGATGTGCAGACCCTGTTCTTCAAGACAAAAACACTGTACGAGCCGCGCCGGCACAGCAGCATAATTTATTCGATCGCAAGCGACTGGCGGTATAATCTTGATTATGAATGCCGGCAGAATGGCACGTCGGTTCCCGGCAAATTGGAAAGATGCATTCTGTCTCTGGCCCGCGCGCGCGGCCTTTTGTACCCGTCCGAGCTGCATCTGGAAAGGCGTTCGACAGGCGAGACCATAGGCGTATACTTCACCAGCAACGCGACGGACAATGTTGTGTGGAAGATAGAGTATGGCAATGACGCGAACGAAGTCGAGGGCGCGGGCGAGAAATTCGAAAATCAGCGGGACAAAAAGGTTCTGGCGTTCTGGGATCATGTGCTCGAGAAATACGGCGCGCCGAACAGCGGGCCCGACAAGTGGATATCGTCGGACAATTCGTTCGATCCGATGATGAGGGCGTATTTCGGAAAACTGGAGCTGACGGATTTTGGGCTTGCCGGACGGGACGCGGCGCTGAACGTGCGCGAATCGAAAGAAAGTTTCCAGCCGAAAAATTATTCTTTCTGATTATCGCCCGCGTCGTGAAACAGCCGGGCCGCGGGGCGGCGCCCCGGATAAAAAAAACTTGCAACGAAATTTTTTTTTGATACAATGGCTCTGTTCAATAAACGAAAGAAAGGAGAATACGATGACTTGGACAATAGTTATCCTCGCTGTCGCGGCCGGCTTGTATCTTTTCGCCAACTCGTTGGAGAAAAGTGCGGGCAAGGACGGCAGGAGGACGGGCGTCGCGGCGAAAAGCCTCGCGCAGCTTGTCGCAATCGTTTTGCTGGTAGTCGGCGTGGGCCGGCTGGGCGTGACGACTTCGTACTATTCCGCCAACAAGTTCCTGGGAACTTTGCAGGCGGCGCAGAACGAAAAGCAGCAGGCGGATCAGGAAGAGGCCTCGCGCCAGGTGCGCAAGTACGTAAAGGAAAACGGCGGGGAAATGATAAAGCGGGCGCCTGTGCTCGGCAATGAGAAGGGGTCTAAGACGATATTCGTCTGGTCGGCCGCCGACTGCCCGTACTGCCGCCGCGTTCATAGCGAGCTGACGCGCGTCATAGCCGAAAACAAGGATGTGCGCGTGGTGATCAAGAACTTCCCCGTGCATGGCGAGATTTCGGACATACCTGGCCGCTGGACCATAGCTGCGAAGCTGCAGAGCAACGAGAAAGCCGCCGCCCTGTATGAGAAGATCATGGACAAGCCGTACTGGGATGACGCCAACCGCGGCGACATGAAAGTTGTGACGAACAACATGAAAAAGTATGCCAAGGAAGTCGGCCTTGATGTGTCAAAGCTTGAAAAGGATCTGAATGGAACCGAAGTATCGCAGGAATTGTCGCAAGTGCGCGAATTGGCGCAGCAATTCCAGATAAGCGGAACGCCGTATCTGATAATAAATGATAAGGTGTTCCCGGGGGCGATACCGTATTCGACGATAGTCGAAGCCTTGCGGTAAAATCCTTGTCGCTAAATTTCATCCCCGCGAATGCGGGGGTGATTTTTATGTTAATGTTCCTGATTAAGCGTTGTGTTTTTTTATTGTTGTGCTAGTACGCGCTCGCGGTAATAATAAAATA
>JAITBM010000044.1 GCA_031283565.1 Rickettsiales bacterium | reverse complement strand
GGCATGGCGTACATAGACTTGACGCCCGAGGCATATCTGAGGATATCCGGAGGATGGGCGATGGGTTTTGGCGCGACGTTGCGCAAATCAACGACTTCGGCATTCGACCAGGAATGGCTTAATTTCAAGCTTGGCGCGACAGTCGGCTACACGGGTTATTACGCGAATGCCGGATACGAAATGGAAACCGGCGATATGCGCGTCGGCGCCAGCTTGAATATGCTATTTTGAGCATTGATTGAGAGCAATAAGAAATTCGATGCGATATAAAGCCCTGGCATAATTCATGCCATATAGCCGTCATTATTATGCTTGTATTTGCATTGTGCGGGGGCGTAGCTATTTCAGGAAAAACGTCACTGTTGAAACCACACGGACTTTTTTGTCTCTCGAATCCTTTTCCTCCGCCCAGCGAAGATTCGAGTCGCGGGGCTCTATGCTGAACACGCCCTGATTCGCATTTTTTATTCTGCCGAGGACGGCGCCGGAATCTTTGGCAAATTGCCGTCCCGAATCGGCCGCCGCCCGCGCCGCCTGTTCCAGCATTTCGGATTTTATGTCGCCAAGGCCCCCAAAGAGATAAATCTTATAATAAGTTGAGGCAGAAATGCCCTGACGAATCAGTTCGTCCATTTTCTGGGAAGCTTTGTCCACCAGCTCAACATTATTTGTGTGGACTCTGATGAAGGTTTCTATCTCGTATATCGTTTTGCCTCCTTCTCGTGCTTCATATGACCTGTCATTGACCTCTGTGTGGCTGTCTTGAATTTCTTCGTCGGCAAACCCTTTGGCTTTCAAGAATTTTCGAGTTTTGCCGACGTCAATATCCATATCGGCCTGCATTTTTGTCAAATCTGATCCACTTCCCCTGCGCTTTATGGTAATACTCCATGTGGCGGAATCTGCGGTAACGTTTCGCTCGGCCAGCCCCTTGACCGTTACTGTACGAATCGAGCGCGACTGGTAAATACCGGCACCGACGAGACCGCACCCTATGATGAATCCGAGAGAGACAATTAGCGCCGCAACGACATTGTTGCGTATTTTCAAAATTTCAAAAAATTTCATTTCCAGCCCCTTTTTCATTATATCAGAAAATTGTCCTAAAACCAAGCCATGCGCCGGATGGGCCAGCCGATATTCTGAGCGGGGACTCGTCCACAAAAGCCCATGTCCACATGCCCGCTATCGCCGCGCCGGCCGCTACATCCCATATGTAATGCTTGTTTGCATAAACACGCGAAAAGCCTACAAACGACGCCATGGCGTATGGCAGCACCGCCCGCCGCCAGCCGTATCTTTTGTGCATGAATGTAGCGCCGGAGAACGCAGCCGCCGTATGACCCGACGGAAATGATTTTTTATCGGAATGATCCGGCCGTTCTGCCGGCACGATTGCTTTCAATCCCATTTGCGTGATTTCGGTTGCAGTGAAAGCCTCGGCGAATTGCAAGATCCCGTCCCATCCGCCTTCCTGGACCGCCATGCCCGCCGCATATGCCGGGACTATCACTTGCAGAAAATCGCCGGCATCCCTTATCCAGCCGCCTTTCGCGAAAGCTGGCGCCGCCGCAAACATTGACAAAATGAACATAATACATTTTTGCATATTATTTTTCATCATAACACAGAATCTGTGCTATAATCAAATTCATGGAAAAGTTGTATGACAAATCTTTGCCAGAACTTCAAAAAATTATGGCCGGTTTTGGCGATCCGCCTTTCCGCGCCAAGCAGATGCGCGAATGGTTGGACAGGGGGGCGCCGGACTTTTCCGTCATCAAGAATATGCCTGCGCCGCTTTTGCAAAAACTGGCCGAATCTTTCCAAACTTTGCATGTCAGGGACCATGGCGTCATTCATTCCGCAGACGGGGAGACCTCGAAGTTTCTGTTTTTGTTGGATGATGGCGAAAAAGTCGAATCTGTTCTCATGCGCTCGACATATGGCAACAGCGTCTGCGTGTCATCGCAGGCCGGATGCGCCATGGGATGCAAGTTCTGCGCCAGCACAATCGGGGGCTTTCGGCGCAATTTGACGGCCGATGAAATGTTTGCTGAAGTACTGCGGTGCCAATGGGAGCTGAGGCAGGGATCAGGAACAGCTGCCAACGGCGACAAGAAACAAAATGACGTGTCGCATGTGGTCATAATGGGTGTCGGCGAGCCGCTTCTCAATTTCGACAATGCGATAAATTTCATAAAGATGCTGCACGACCGGCTGAAAATAGGATACCGCCGGATCACGCTGTCGACTTGCGGCATAGTTCCCGGAATCCGCAGATTGAAAGAATTCGGGCAGCCGGTGAACCTGGCGGTTTCGCTGCATGCCCCCGGCGACGGCCTGCGCCGCAGCATAATGCCCGTTGCGGAAAAATACTTAATAGCGGAAATATTGGATGCCGGGTTTGAATTTTCGGCGCTTCACAATCGCCAGCTGATGATAGAATATTTGCTGCTCGGCGGAATTAACGATTCGCCCGAACACGCGGAAGCTTTGGCGAATCTGCTGAAAGGGCGGCTCGCCATGGTAAACCTGATTCCATGGAACGCCGTAGCCGAGAGTTCTTTCCGCGCCCCGTCCGGCAACGCCGCCCACCGGTTCTTGGACGAGCTGGTCCGGCGCGGCATTCACGCCCGAATCCGCAAGGAGCGCGGCGCAGACATAGGATCCGCCTGCGGGCAGCTTCGAGCAATCTGATAATCGCGTATTTTAGAAAACAAGGAGATGTAAATGATCGATGAAAAACTTATGGAACGGATAGAATTGGCAATAACAGGTTCCAAGAAAATTAATGAGGGATACCATGCAGCATGCACGGAATATTCTATTCAGCTTGGCCCCATATCGTCTATGATATCGGCAAAAGAGCGCAGAGTCTTGAACATATCCGAAACTGACATACGCGGCCAGATCAAGGAATGCGCCTATTTCATAGAAGTGCATGACAAAAAAGAGCTTAATTTAAAAGAAATCGG
>JAITBM010000091.1 GCA_031283565.1 Rickettsiales bacterium | reverse complement strand
ATTCCGAAATCGGACGATTTTTCCAACTCCGCGCGGGTGACTACATTCGCATGCTCCGGACAGCGGTAAACATTCGCCGTGATTATATAGCTCCTTTCCTGTCCGAATAATTTCCATTCTTTCGGATTTGTGCGCACGGACACAAGCCAATATACATTGCCGCGTCGAACTTGATCGACTATGCGATTTTCAAGATAAGTTATCGCATCATCTTTGGAATATACCAAGGCATCCACTTCTAGTCGGTATAAAAACTGGCACCCCAGCGGCTCGTCTTTTACTTGCGCCAGCTTTTCCGTCTCAGGATTTTTCTGTATAAATCCGCCGCATGCGGCAAGAAGCAAAAATGTGAATAGTTTTCCCATGTCATAATTATACCATAAATTGAATTTCAGGACAAAATGAGCCCCGTATGTATGAACTAGGATGAAATCAGTGCAGATCTCGAGCAATTATAAGCCCCGCCAAGATGTATGCAATCCGCGCATCTATATGCACATTCGCCCGCACAAAGGGAAGTTATGTTATACCGGCCATAGAATATCCACGACGAGCCCATAACTGGATCTGACATTTTACACCAGCAGCTGGTATCATCTTCCAAAGTATTGCTCCAAGTATATGCATTAGATGGACTGCCAGAACAATTTGCCCAGCCACGGAATTCATAACCCGTCGATGTATTGCGTACAACCCACGAGCTACTTGTACCATAGCCGAAATCTCGCGTCCAGTTGCCGAATAAACCTCCTGTGTCTGGGACAATGCTTTTGTCCGTCCACCATGAACCGGTTTTTTGAACATAGCTATTAAGCGTTGCGGGCTGTACGGCAGAATCCGCCTTGGCAAGACTCGTCTGCACCGCAGATGCCAGATCGGTTTTAGGGATTCCTGCCGTAGGTTTCTGATACGCGCTATCCGCCTTGCTTCCCTGCGCGGCAGTCGCAAAACCCTCGGCACGGGTCTTGAACGATTCAAATACCACGTTCTTTACTCTCGTTGATAAGCCGCTGTCTACATAACCGGTACATCTCCCATTACTGGCAATACAGTCAACAGAACAGCTGGCAGAAACAACAAAGCTACCTTCATAATCCACAATCCCCTCAAACACTATTGTTTCAGATCCCATACCAACCGACAATCTAAATCTTGCTCTTATGTAAAGTTTATTCAGAGGAGAGTTTGTCAATTATTATATAGGAAAGGCACGTCGCCTGCTCAAACATCACAATAACACCAAAGCTTATTCATGCTGATAATGGATTCAGATAACGTAAGCTTTGCTACGCATATCAACCATTTCGCGTAATGCTGATTTTTTGACCCAGTCATATCTCATTGATTCGCTCGTTTGAGCTACACAATTTACAGCTTAGCTTTTGGACTTCATTTTTACCTGGTCTATCAGGCGCCTCTTCACAGGAGAAAGTTTCGCGGGCATGAAAGTTTCATCGCGCACCGTTTCCGTAGCATCTTCAACATGCTCGGCGTCCGGCGCAAACTGTTCTACACTATCGTCGTATATTGCTCCTAACTTGCGCTCCTTGTATTTCGAGACAAATTTTTCCGGCAGCCTGATGTAGTCGAGCGGCGCATAGCCGTCAGTTGCAAGCTTTTTACGGACTGGTCGATCCAAGTCATAACCCGTCGCCCTGTACAAAGGTTTTGAAAAATCCGAAGCGGCAGCTTTTTTTATAATTGGCGCCCTGTACCCCTCCAACTGCATAATTTGAAGCGCTCGCTCGCTTTCGCCGCTTGGCAGCAGCCTCATTAGGCCATCTAATCCAACATAACCAGCCGGATTCAGCAGGTATGCTCCGCTTGGCTTTTCCCCAGACAGGGCTTTTATGGACAGCATGGCCGCGTCGTATCCCATTGTGTTCATTCGGCTGGGACGGCTTCCCTCTATTTCGGAGTAAAGCTTTACGAAGCTTTCCGATATGCGTGGCATGGCCGCGTATTCGCCTCCCACGAGCGCGGAGTCGCGGAACACGCTCTCCGCATCCCATAGTGCCGTGCCATAGAACGCGACTTCGCCTGCAGCTACGTCACAGTATCGCAGATATGCGCCAAGGTTCGCGGAATCGGCCGCGCCGCCAAGCATCAGCACCGCATCGAACGGCACTTCGCCAAGGGAGTCGCGCTTGTTCAAGTCTTCGAGCTGCGTTTTCAGCAAGTTTTTCTCGGCGGCTGTGAGTTTTTCTTTTATAAGAATCTCAGACAGAATCTCTTTACTGCGCACTAGATTGGCTTTGCGCGATTCGGTCAGCGACGCTTTTTCGGCCAGCTGTCTCATATCTTCGGCATCCCCTTCAGTGTAAAGGTACAGCGCCTCAATTTTGACACCGTATATTGCGGTCGAATCAACAGAAGCATTTGCCAGCATGTGCCCCTGCATGGTGTCGGGAGCGAGTATCACCAGGCGTTTTTTTCCATCGGACGCTATCTGGCGCACTATCGATTCGACGGCTTGTCCGGGCATGAGGGCCATGGTGAATATTCCTCCGCCCAATTGCTGCTTAGCAGAGGTAAATGTCAGTGCTGGGATGTTTGCGGGCTTTAGGTCCCTAAGCAGCGCCACATCGTCGGCGAAAACGGGGCCGATTATCATGTCGGGGCCAAAAGCAACTACATCTTCTATGACGCGAATCTTGTCCTCCATGCGTCCCGACAGGTCGTGGAACGACACGGCTATGTTTTCCGGCCGCTGCTGAAAGAACGCTATTTCGATCGCGTGCTGTATGCCCGTACCGAGTTCCCCGCCCGATCCCGAAAGCGGCAGCAGCACGGCGACATTTTTAGTCGTGCTAGCCGGTACGGCGCCATACATCTGCGTTATGTCAACAGGCGCTTCACTGCTTTCCCCGCCGCCGTTCCACTCGCTTCCCCATTCTTGCGGCTGCACGCAGCCGGACAGGATGGCAGCCGCCATGATGAAATTCCTAAAAATTTTCCAAGACATTGAATAATCCTTGATTTTATGGCATTATAGCATACATGAGGAGTTTTGCCAATGGGATTAGCCGGTCTTTGTATAGTCGGAACGCCAATAGGAAATTTCGGGGATTTTTCGCCCCGGGGCGCTGATGCGCTGAGACGGGCCGATATCGTCGTTTGTGAAGATTCGCGCGTGGCTGGAAAGCTGTGCGCTCATTTCGGGATAAAAGCAAAGTTCGAAGTTTTCGCCGAATACAATGAAGCTGAAAAACTTCCCCTCATATTGGATATGATACGTAGCGGAGCTTCCATTGCGCTGACAACCGATTCGGGCATGCCTGGCGTTTCGGATCCTGGATTTCGGCTGGCGCGGGCTTGC
Organism: Rickettsiales bacterium; assembly: GCA_031283565.1. Taxonomy (GTDB): domain Bacteria; phylum Pseudomonadota; class Alphaproteobacteria; order Rs-D84; family Rs-D84; genus JAISGC01. Next base: position 2,294 of record JAITBM010000091.1, on the reverse strand, counting down.
CGCGATGAGGGTCTGCCGGTATCCGTGGTTCCGGGGCCGACTGCCGCAGTATCGGCGCTGGCGCTTTCTGGATTCCCGAGCGACCGTTTTTCTTTTCTTGGGTTTTTTAGGGGGGAATCGGCCCTGCGTGAAGACAATCATATAAGGCACACCATAATATATTATGAATCAGCCAACAGACTAATGGAAACTCTGACTATGTGTGCGAAAGTCATGCCGGAGCGCAAAATTGCGATTGTGCGCGAAATCACGAAAGTCCACGAAGAGACCATAATCGGATATCCGGCCGATCTACTGAAAATGGATGCTATGCGCGGAGAAATCACGCTCGTGATAGCACCTGCGCCGGATAAAAGGGCGAGCGATGAGGAAATAGCGGCAATAGTTGGCGAGGCAACGGGCTTAAAGACCAAGGATGCGGCTGCAATTCTTGCCATGAAAACAGGAATGTCCAAGACGTCGGCCTATGAGAAAATATTGGCAGCAAAAAAATGACAGAATTCATAGGGGCTTTTGAAAAGATCAGCGATCTGCCGGTATGCGGCGGCAACGAATTCGCCTTCATAGGGCGCAGCAATGTCGGAAAATCATCGCTAATAAACGCTATCGTCGGCGAATCGATCGCGCGGACGTCGAATGCTCCCGGTCGCACCCGGACCATGAATTTGTTCGACTGGAATGGCGTCATGTTGATGGATCTGCCGGGGTACGGCTATGCGAAGACCTCAAAATCGGATCGCATGCGCTGGCTTCGGCGGCTGGAAGAATATTTGCTGGCGGGAAGGGCTCGTCTTTTGCTCATGCTGATAGATTCGCGCCGGGCCGTGACGGGCGCGGACCAAGACGTCATAGACTTTTGCAACAAAGAAAAAATTCCATATAAAATGGTGGCCACCAAATGCGATAAAAAGGACGCGTTGAAAATATCTGGAGCTATAATGACCAGCGCTGAAAAGAAAACCGGAATCGAAGAGGTTCGGAAATGCTTTGCCAGTTAATAGATCCAACCAAAATAATAAAAACGCTGGCATCCTTTGTATTAAAGGATGGGAGCATTTCGAATTCGCTTGCGTTCGTGCCGACACGCCGGGCCGCGAGGGCTTTAGAAATGGAAATCGCGCAAATGTCCGGCGGAGCGGCGCTGATGCCGAAAATAGTTCCGCTTGGATCTGGCGAGAACTCAGATGAAGAGGATGCAATAGGGACGCTTGAGAGAGCGGCGATTTTGTCAAAGCTGCTGCTTGCAGCCGGGCTTGGCGATGGTTTTTCTAGCATGTTTGCAGTGGCCAAGGAGCTGGTTGCGTTAGCCGACCATTTGGAAAACGAGGGAGTGGACATAAAATCCATAGACTGGCGCGGCATTATGGCGGATGAAAAAAAAGCGACGTTTCTGGACGCGATAAAAAATATCGACTGGGGGCGGCCCACGACCGTGCAGGTTCGAAATGCGGGAATCGCCGCCTGGGATCTTTCAAATTACGGGGCTGTTTATTGCGCTGGATCGACGGCTTCCGTGCGCGACACGCGCGAGCTTATGAAAAAAATTGCGAAAATGCCGAATGGCGTGGTAATTATTCCAGGATTTGTCGAAAATCTGAACGATATAGGCCGTACCGATCCATATTGGTCTATAAAAAGTTTTTTGCGCGACTTAGGATCCATGCCGGAAATTATTAGTCAGAGTGATTCGCTTGATGCGTGCACTGCGCCGATCCTATCCATGAACAAGTGCTTTTCAAATGATTTGTCGGGTGAAAAATTGGAGGCTATTGAAAATATAGTTTATGCCGAGTGCGATACCGAGGCTGAGGAGGCGGATGTTGCGGCCGCAATTGTTGCGCTGGCGGAACGTGACGGCGAAAGCGTGATGGTTATAACGCCGGACTCTGCCGGTGAAGAAAGATTGCGGACCGCGATGGAGGCCTATGACCTGAACGTTGATTCGTCCGCTGGCGCGCCGCTTTCAAGGACGCGGACTGGCCGGTTCGTGCTTCGGCTCCTAGACTATGCGCAAGGCTTGGACAACAAGAAAGTTATCGCCGCAGACTTGGCATTACTTTGCGATACTGCACGGCTTGATGATATAAAATTCGGCGGCGATTACGCGTTTTTTTTCAAGGACGCGATGAAGACACTTGATTTTAATGCTGATGCGGCGGAGTTGGATTTGTTTTTTCAGACTTTGGCTCAGGCGTCAAGAATTTCAACAAAATGCGGACTGGATACTGAGGGGGCGCGGACGGTGCTTGCAGACGCACTGAAACAGGTGGCTTTTCGCGGCTCCATGAAACAGT
>JAITBM010000062.1 GCA_031283565.1 Rickettsiales bacterium | reverse complement strand
CTGCGGTGCAAACCAGTCTTGGCAAGGCAGACAGCGCGGTCCAGAGCGTTGGTCTTGCGAGCGGAACGAACAACGGGACGGTAAAGCTTACGGTTGGCGGCGCCGCTGCGGATAATATAGCGGTGAAGGGTCTTGGCAGCGCCGCTTATACTGCCAGCACGGCGTATGCCACTGCGGCGCAGGGGACAAAGGCAGACAGCGCCGTGCAGCCGGCCACGCTTAACAATTATGTGCTGAAAACCGGTTCATGGTGGTTGGACAAAAGCATAGTGCCGTATACGGGCGGACTGCCTGGTAGCTGGACGTCTACTTATGATCGCGGATCAAACGGGGCATGAATTGTATGGAATAATAGCAAGGGTTATGGATTTAATGGAATGTCATTGTGTTCCAGCACACCAGAAATATCAAACGACACGTGAGAATTATTGTTGGTGCATGGTAACAGAGCCTTCTTGTGGATGTACACCTATTCGGCTGCCTGGTAGCTTTACGATTGCATAATCAGTTGCGGTCTTGCTTGTGCTTACTGCATGCCCGATGGCGAGAATAGCTATTGCAGGCGTATGGGGCTGCTCGCGTCATAAATGATACTTATTCCGACAACTGCTCAGATTCGGGGTCTTCGCCTTCTGCATCAGGTTCGACGGTGCCCTGCATGTCCTCGACAATGCCTTTGGATTTTTCCATTATTTTAACAAGCAATTCTTCTTCGGCGGCCGGATTGTTTTTCAGCCATGCGCGAGCGTTAGCCTCTCCCTGTCCTATGCGTTCCGAGCGGTACGAATAAAATGCCCCCGCTTTATCGATAAGCCCATATTTGACACCCATGTCCAAGACTTCGGATGTGCGCGAAATTCCTTCGCCATACATTATCTTGAAATCCACGACGCGGAATGGAGGCGCGACTTTGTTTTTGACGACCTTGACGCGCGTTTCGTTTCCGATAACGCTCTCTTTGTCTTTTATCGCTCCGATACGCCTTATGTCCAGACGGACGCTGGCGTAAAATTTGAGCGCATTACCCCCCGATGTCGTTTCCGGATTGCCGAACATGACGCCGATTTTCATGCGTATCTGGTTGATGAAAATCAAAAGAGCGTTGCTGCGCGAAACGCTGCCGGCTAGTTTTTTCAAGGCCTGACTCATCAGGCGGGCCGTCGTGCCTACGAACGAATCCCCGATGTTGCCGTTTATCTCGGCCTGTGGAATCAGCGCGGCGACCGAATCAACCACTACGACATCCACTGCGCCCGACGAGATCAGGGTGTGTGCAATTTCAAGGGCCTGCTCTCCGGAGTCGGGTTGGGAAATGATCATATTTTTGACATCGCAGCCGAGCTTTTTGGCATAGCTTGTATCAAGCGCGTTCTCGGCGTCGATATATGCGACAGTGCCGCCTTTTTTCTGCACTTCGGCGCAGGCATGCAGCGCCAGAGTCGTCTTGCCGGAACTTTCGGGCCCGTAGATCTCTACAATCCGGCCCCTTGGGTATCCGCCTATGCCAAGCGCGATGTCAAGCCCGAGCGATCCGGTCGAAATCGATTCGATGTCGTGCGATGCGTCGTCCCCGAACTGCATGATAGCCTCTTTTCCGAACTGCTTTTGGATCTGCGCCAGGGCCGTTTCGAGCGCCGGGTTTTTAGACAGGATCGATTCGGGTATGCTTGCCGCTTTTTTCGCCATTTGTACCACCTTGGGTTTGTTGTTTCTTGTATTTTATAGCTTTGCCCTTCAAAAGCAAGGCAATTGTCGTAAGTATTCCGAAAATTCCGGTTGCCAGCCATATAGCCCTTGTTTCATCGAACAGAAATATGAATGCCGCCCCTATCAGCGGCATTATAAACTTCGGCAGGTTGGTCGAGGTGTTGAACACCCCGTAAAATCTGTCCTGCTCGCTTCTTTTGGCCGCGTCGAAGAACACCATGTCATGCAGAGATTCCTGAACCGCGCCGGACACCTGCGTCAGCATGAACAGCGCCATCATCCAATAGCCCTCAGCGAAAAACAATACAAACGAGCACCCCGCGAAAAGAAGGAACGCCGTAGCAAGCCCGATCCTAGTCCCGCGCGAACCGAACCTGCGCGCTATCGCTCCGGCCGGCTCGGACAGCAGCACGTACGGAACGACCCCCAAAGTAAGCGCCAATCCGAGCGCATCTTTGGAAAATCCATCCTGTATGACCAGAATCGGCCAGTATAGCAAGCGCAGAGATTTCATGGCATAATATCCGAAGTTGACCGCATATGCGCGCCGGAATTCGGGATTGCCGAAATATGCGGCCATGCCGCGCCGCACGGACTTGATGGTGCGCTTGGGCGAGAGCTTTGGCATCTTCTTGTCTTCTTGCACGATTTTATACCTGCGAAACATCAGCAGGCCCGCGAAGTACACGACAGCGGATGCAAAAAACGCCGTGCGGTTGCCGAACATGTCTGCAATCTGCATGGCTATCATAGGCGCGAAAAGGCAGCCGACGTTCAGCCAGAAGTGATAGCGCCCGTTCATCCTGGCCAGCCCGTCCCTTCCGGCAAAGTCCGCCATGAACAGCGGGATCAGCGTCATTATCAGTATCAGCGGAACTTCTGTGAAAAAATCCAGGGCAAGAAATGTCGCAGGCTTTACAGAAAACGACAAAAGCACATAGCAGCCTGCGATAGAAGCCAGTCCGAAATAGAACAATTTCGCCTTGGAAAACAGGCGTAGCATTTCGCCGAAAAAAATCTGCACGATTAGGCCGAAGGCGAAATAGGCGGAAGAATAGATGCCGACCAGTTCCGGGCTTTTCCAAATGTCCAGAAGTATCAGCGAATAGACCGCGCTGATTATGCCGTCCCCGAATCCCGTGAACAGCCCGAGGTTGGCAAACGAAAAGCCGTTCACTCCGCTCTTTGTCGAAATATACCTTTCCTGCTTCATAACGGACATTATATCATAAAATGCGATGCTAGTTGAGAGCCGCGTATAATTATATCAAAGCCTCAGCATGATGCGAGCAAAAAAATGAAAAGATCAAACTCAATTTTTTATTTGACAAACCGCGTGTGTCGGATAATATGTTCGCATCGAATTCAGAAATTTCTGACGGACCTAACAATCCGGCAATTATTTTGATTAGCTGGT
>JAITBM010000058.1 GCA_031283565.1 Rickettsiales bacterium | reverse complement strand
AAAACAAAATTTGTTCGTTATTTAATTTTGCAATCTGTCTCTTCCATCAATTTATCTAAATCGGTGTTTCAGTTCGTCCCGATGCAAGATTTCACGCAGGAATGGACGGACGAGAAACTTTACAAAAAATACGGCCTGACGGCGGACGAAATCGCTTTTATTGATTCCATGATCCGCCCGATGGATTTAACCGGCAAAGGGGATGACGATGGGCGAATTTGAAGAATATAAAAAAGTTGGCGAACCCTCTGTCCGCGAAAAAGCACAGAACTGGGGAATTGCTATCGGCCTGCAACAGGTTGATGGCTTAACCCCGTCAAAATACCTGTATCAAGTCGCCCGCGAAAATATAGAAGGCAAAATCTCTATGGGCGAGGTTTATAATACGAAAAAATCCCCCCTGCGCGTGCGCCAGCTGTTCTCTGCGATGGTAGCGGCGGATATCTTGATTGCGACAGGCGACAATAAGGCGCGGAAATACAAATTAAATAATGGCGGCGCAAAATGAACAAAGATTATTTCCCGCGGCGCCCGGCTTTGTCCCCGACGATTTACGCCTATGCGCTGATAGGAGTTCCGGACCACGACGGATTGTTAAAGGTCGGCTATACCGACCGCAGCGCGAACAAGCGCATAGCCGAGCAGACAAAAACCGCCGGCGTGAAAACCGATATACTTCTTGTTGAAAACGCTATGCGCGAAGATGGCACGACATTCACGGACCGCGACATACACCGCGTTTTGCGGGGGCGCGGAATCCAGAATCCGCATGGCGAATGGTTCAAGTGTTCGGCAAAAGACATTCGCGCGGCAATCGTATCCGTCCGCGAGCGCAAGGATTTTGATTTGCCCCGCGAAAATGACTTTCCGCCCCGTCCCGAACAAACGGCGGCAATAGATAAAACAATCGCGTATCTGAAAAGCTTCCGAAAAGAAAATCCACACAAAACCCCGCATTTCCTTTGGAATGCAAAAATGCGGTTTGGAAAAACTTTGGCTTCGTATTGGCTTGCAAAGAAAATGGGCTGGACGAAAATCCTTGTTTTGACATTCAAACCCGCAGTGTCCAATTCGTGGAGAGATGACCTTAATTATCATATTGATTTTGACGGCTGGCAATTTGTGGATTGCAAGGCAAATTCTGGCGACGAGCCGTCATTATTCAATCCGCATAAGAAAGACGCGCCGATTGTTGCATTCGGTTCATTCCAAGACCTGCTTGGCAAAAACAAAGTCGGCGGCATAAAAGCAAAAAACGAATGGATTCACGCTATGAATTGGGACTGCGTGATTCTGGACGAATATCACTATGGCGCATGGCGCGAAAACGCCAGGGACTTGTTTGAGGGCGAATCCAGCAAGGAAATGGGATTTGGACTGGAAGATTATGACGAAACAAACATGCCGATCACAACCGGGGCATATTTATACCTGTCCGGCACGCCGTTCCGCGCAATTGCCAGCGGAGAGTTTATAGAAGAACAGATTTATAACTGGACTTATTCGGATGAACAGCGGGCAAAAAACGCTTGGGCTGATAAGAAAAAGCCAAATCCCTACGCAAGTCTGCCACGCATGGTCATGCTTACTTATCAACTGCCGGATTCTATCCGCGAAGCGGCTATGCAGGGCGAGTTTAACGAATTTGACTTAAACGAATTTTTTGCCGCCGGCGGCACGGGCGAAAATGCAAAGTTTCGGCACGAAAACGAAGTCCAAAAATGGCTGGATTTGATTCGCGGGGCAAGCTTGGAAACGACGATAGACAACCTTAAAATGGGTGCGAAAAAGCCGCCCATGCCGTTCTCGGACGCGCGGTTGCTGGAAATCTTGACGCATACATTCTGGTTCTTGCCAACCGTTGCCAGCTGCCACGCTATGAAAAATCTGCTGGGAAGGCGGCAAAATACTTTCTATAAAGATTATGATGTGATTATCGCCGCTGGAAATGAAGCCGGAATCGGCGCGCTGGCATTGTTCCCCGTGCAAAAGGCGATGAAAGACCCGTTAAAATCCAAAACGATCACTTTATCCTGCGGCAAACTGACAACCGGCGTGTCGGTAAAACCATGGTCGGGGATTTTTATGCTGCGCAATTCGTCCAGCCCAGAAACATACTTTCAAGCCGCCTTCCGCGTTCAGACACCCTGGACGACAAAGAATCCCGACGGCACGGACACTATGCTGAAAGAAGATTGCTATGTCTTTGATTTCGCGCCCGACCGCGCGTTAAAGCAGATTGCCGATTACAGCTGCCGCCTTGACCTGAACGAATCCAATCCGGAAAAGAAAGTGGCGGAATTTATAAACTTTCTGCCCGTGCTCGCCTATGACGGCAGTTCTATGAAACAGATAGATGCGGCTGGCGTTTTGGATATGGCTATGTCCGGCACGACGGCGACATTGCTCGCCCGCCGCTGGGAAAGCGCGCTGCTGGTCAATGCAGACAACAACACCCTGCTCCGCATCATGGGTAATCCAAAAGCGATGGAAGCATTGATGAGCATAGAAGGATTCCGCAATCTGAACCAGGATATTGAAACGATTATAAACAAATCCGACAGCGTGAAAAAGTTGAAAGAAAAGGCCAACGAGCGCGACCTTACGCAGAAAGAAAAGAAAGAATTGACCGAAGAAGAAAAGGAGTACAAAGGCATCCGCCGGCAGATACAGGAAAAACTGATAAAGTTCGCAACGCGCGTGCCCGTGTTTATGTACTTGACGGATTACCGCGAGCGGTCATTAAAAGATGTCATAACGCAGTTAGAGCCGGGATTGTTCAAGAAAACAACGGGCTTGGAAGTCAAGGATTTCGGGCTGCTGATATCTTTGGGAGTATTCAACAGCGCATTGATGAATGATGCGGTGTACAAGTTCAAACGGTATGAGGATTCGTCATTGAATTATGTCGGGATAGACAGGCACGAAGGCGAAGACATAGGGCTTTACGATACCGCCATATCCGCCGCCGACGCAAAAAAGGCGAGATAAAAATGATTGTTGAAAAGCGTTTTGATGGCGACAAGCGATGTGCGGCAAAAAATTGCAGAATGATAATTACTATGGATTCCTTGGCTACATCGGCTCTGCCGGCATGCTGTTGATTATCGAACATCCGCCGGCAAAATATATTTGCGGCATTTAGCAAAACGTATCACGTTTCCTGTCCGCCGCAATCAGGCATCCCATTCCATAGTTTTTTGGGATTCTAGACCTTTGGCTGGCATGGTGGCAATATGTTGGGCGCGAAACAAAAAATGAGTATTTTTGAGATTTTCGGAAAATTAAAAACCGTGAAAAATGGGGCGAATGAAGGGATTCGAACTCTCGACATCAGGTACCACAAACCTGCGCTCTAACCAACTGAGCTACATTCGCCATAGCATGGGCAGCTTAGCATAGATTTTCCAAAAGTCCAGCTTATTTTACGCAAACATTATCACATACTATATTGTTGTCGTTTATTTTGCGGATTGTTTCGGTAGCGCCGTGAATATAATCAATACGGTTAATCGACTTTTCTAGAACTTGCGTTATTTATAATCTTCTGATCCATGCCAATTCTTGCTATAAAGATGGCAAGTCATGCATATAAGGACCAAGCCGTTCGCATTGGTTTTTATATTCAAAAACGGCGGCGGCATTGATGCCTGAAAAAACACTAATCTCCCGCAAGGGTGCCGACGGCCATCGCAAGGGCGGCCCGTTTAATGAACAGATCGTATTTTGCCGCTGCATTCTGCCGCTGCGCCGATGCCAGCTCCGCTTGCGAGGTCTGCCAGTCCAGCATTGTCGAACGCCCGACCTTGTACATTCCGGCTACCACTTTTTCAGATTCCGACGCCGACGTCACCTGCGCGTTCGTCGATTTCAAAACCCCCTGCGCGGTCTTGTAATTCTGGAACGCCGTCCACACGCCAAGCGCCACGTCGTCCGACTTTGCCAGTTCGTTTTCCCGCGCCCTTTCATAATTCAGCATGGCTATTCTGTCGTCATAAACCTTCGAAAAACCCATGAACAGCGGCATGCTCGCGGAAAGGCCGACCGTGGTGTTATTTAGTCCGGTGTCTATATTGTACGCCATTTCGCCGCTAGCCCTTATAGTAGGCAGATGCGACATGAATGCGATATTCCGCGACCACCATTCCGCGTCGCTGCGGGATGCGGCCGCCAAAAGATCCGGCCGTTTTTTCTGTGCTTCGTCAAGCAGTTCCTGAACGTCGGCGACTTCCGGCGCGCCTCCGAACTCTGCCGGCATGTCTATGATCTTTATATCAGTCCCCTGCGTCAGGGACAACAGTTTCAAAAGCTGAGCGACAGCTATCTCGCGGTTGCCCTTCGCGCGGGTCAAGTCCGTGTGTTTTGCGGCGAGCGTTGTGTCGGCTTTCAAGACATCGGCCTTGG
>JAITBM010000074.1 GCA_031283565.1 Rickettsiales bacterium | reverse complement strand
TGTTACCATTATTTTAACAAACTTCTTTTTTATTTGCAAATGCTTTTTTCTGAATGTGGAAAAAGCTAAGATTTTCAAGTATTTCAGCGTCATTTATCTAAATTTAATCCCATGTTTTTACATGCGATTTCAGGCAGTCTCGAAACCTTCTAAAACCGTAAAAATTTAACCAAGGTTATTTCTTTGCAATAACGGTTCGGCGGAGAGAACTATTCCGCCAGAACCGCAAGATATCCGCGGTTCGGATAAGACAAAGGATAAGAAGAATGAAACTGATTCGAAAAAGTTGGCTTGCAATTGTGATAGGCATCTCTTGTTCAAGTGCGGCAGAAGCAGCGACAGCGAAGGTCTGTGTGCAAACCCAGTCGCGCTGCTGCAATTCTAACGCGTCGCTTTGCTCGTCCGACGGTGGTAGCTATTGTTGGTGCGGCGTCGGCGGTGTGTGGTCGTTTGCCGGCGACATCTACGTCACCAGAGACTCCTACTGCTCGGCTAATTGTCCGAGCGTTTGTGGCGCGTAGCGATCGGCTGGTCTGTTCAGACTTGACACAAGATTGTCAAGTTTCAAGCCAACAAACCAAATTAAGCGCTTGTCACTTAAACGATAAAAATAAAATGAAGAATATAAGAATGAAAACAATTTTGCTGTGTCTTCTGCCGGTCATAGCTTTTGCTTCTGAAAAATGCGATCAAAGCGGCATGTACGTGATAATAGGATCGTCTGAAAACTGTCCCAGCGGATACAAGCTGTTGGGCGAGGTTCATGATTCATGCCCCAGCGGATACAAAGAATACGGAAGCATAGACACGCTGGCTTTTGTGCAAACCGGGTCGGATGAGAAAGGCACCTATGTATGCAAATGACGGTATTATTTACAGCAAACGCCGTATTCCTCCACATGCATATTGTTTAATAGGGCAACGACAAGGTAAAGGAGTTTGTTGGAACGCCGTACAAATTATTTGAAAATTGCGGATTATTGCAGAAACAAAAGGTGTTGGGGGGGTAAAATCCTAGATAGTATCAAAACGAGGGTTTTAGAACACCATCAACGCAGCAAATATTCGGGCTTAGCGCGGATTTGACGATAAAAATATTCACTGGTGCGCCCGGCAAGACTCGAACTCGCAATCTTTTGGTTCGTAGCCAAACGCATTATCCAGTTGTGCTACGGGCGCATCGCTATTATTTTTGCACAAATCTTTAACAAATGCAAATTTTTGCGCTTAAATTCTCGCCATTTAGACAACGGCATGGGCGGAAACCGCCAGGCCGAACGGACTTTTTACTTTAACGCTTTGCATTTTCTTGCCCAATATCCCGACGCGCCCGCCCGCCCTGCCCGCGCTTATTTCCATAGTCGCGGGAATCTTGCTCTTTATATCGCGACAATCGGGGAAACGGCGCCGAAGTTTTCCTCTATTCGGAATATCTTGTTCGCGCGGTCGCAAATATCGGCCAAATATTCGCGGTTTGGCATGGAGAATTTGGACGAATCGCGCTCGTGCTTTTCGACATAGAGCCGCACGGTCGCCCCCTTTGTTCCGGTGCCGGACAGCCTCGCGAATATCCGCGCGTTATCTTCCGTAAAAAACTGAACTCCCTGATTGTCTGATTTCTCTCCGGTGGCGGGATCAGTGTAATTAAAGACTTCCTGCCCTGACACGCCGAACTTGCCGGCAATATTATCGCTCGCCGCGCGAATCATCATCTGTTCGGCCTTGTCCCTGTCCACGCCCCCGAACGAATATTGCGAATAGAATGTGCGCCCGTACTTCGCCCACATGTCATGCACCAATTCGCGCGGGGTCTTTCCCGTCGCCCCCATCATATTCAGCCAATAGAGCACCGCGAAAATCGCGTCTTTTTCCCTGATGTGATCGCCGCCCTGCCCGAACGATTCCTCGCCGCACAGCTGCGCGAGCCCCGCGTCCATAAGCGACACGAACCATTTCCACCCGGTCGGCGTCGCAAAATGCGCGAGCCCGAGGTCTTCGGCGACAAGATCCACCGCGCTCGACGTCGGAAGCGAGCGAATCACGCCGGTCAAACGATCCCTGTAATACGGTATATGCTTGTAATTCAATGTCATGACCGCGAGGGCGTCGGGGGGCGCCGCGAAAAAGCCATTCCCGAGAATCATATTCCTGTCGCCGTCCCCGTCGCTTGCCGCCCCGAAGTCCGCGCCGCCATTCATCATGAAGTCATAGAATTCTTTATTATATGACGGATTGGGCTCCGGATGAATTCCTCCGAAATCGGCCAGGGCGTCGCCGCGCAGAATAGAATCGGAAGGCGCGCCGAAAATATCAACGAATATCCGCCGCGCGCATTCGCCCGTCGAGGCGTTCATGCAGTCGAATCGGAATTCATGCCCCTGGTCAAACCACTTTTTTATCGCATCAAAATCGAACATTGATTTCATTAATTCTATATAGTCGCTTGCCGCGTCGATAATTTCGGCCCGCGCCAAAGCCTCTTCGTCAGAAATACCGAGCGTCTGATACGAATCGTTTTTCAAAGTCCGCTCGTAAAGCCCGTTTGTAAAGGCTTCGGCCGGCTGGCCGCCGGCCGGAGTCTCTATTTTTATTCCAAAGTCGCCGTCAATTCCGGCCGGATTATGGCTGGCCGACAGCATGAATCCCCCGTCGGCCCCGTATTTGCGTATTATATTTGACACCGCGGGCGTAGTCGCCACGAATTCGCGCCCCGCTATTATTATTCTTTTCACATCATTCGCCAGCAGAACCTTGATTATCGACGGCAGCTTCTCGCGTCCCGGATAGCGCCCGTCGCTGCCGAGCACCAGCGTGCCGGCGGCCATGCCGGATGCGCGAAAGTGCGAAAGCGCCGCCTGCACGAAGCCCTCGATATAATGCGGCTGCATGAATTCTCTGGTGGGGCGGCGAAGCCCGCCGGTGCCGGGCTTTTGGCTTTGGAACGGTTCGAATTTTACAGTCATGTTTTGCATCGGCATTCGTCCTTTCTTTGCAGCCATGATACATCGCGCGCGGCAATTTTGCAAGGATTTGCGTTTTTGCCGCTTGTGTGATAGCTTGAAATAAAAAACAGGAGCATTCAAAATGAAAAAATTTATTCTGCCGATTGCGACAATCGCGGCCGTTGCGGCATTGGTATTTTTGTTTCCCCGAAAAAGCAGCGTATTGCGTTTGATCGACCTCCGCGAATCGTCGCGCGAATTTTCAACCGCGCCGCTGGACGACAAGACAACCGGCGCGATACTCTGGGCCGCATTCGGGACAAACAGCCGCGGCACGCGCACGATCGCGACATCCAAGAACGAACAGAATCTGAAAGTCTACGCCGTACGCGCGGACGGGGCCTTCCTGTTTGAAGACGGATCTCTGACAAAAGTCGTCGAAGGCGACTTAAGGCCCCTGTTTGCGCGGCAGGACTTTGTATCGAACGCCCCGCTCACGCTTCTTTTTGCCGGAACGGACCGGAGGGTCTCGCCGCTGCATGCGGGCTCGGCCTATCAGAACGTAAGCCTTTACTGCGCGGAAAAAGGGCTCGCCCAAGTGGTCCGCGCATACTATGACGCGGAGGCCGTGGAAAAGGCCCTGGGCATGAAGAAAGGCGAATTTTCAATAATCTCGCAAACGATAGGCTTCAAAAAATAGGCATGGTGATGCAGCCGCGCGAAATACGGCGGCGTCCGCAAAACCGCCGTTCGGGAATTTCTAGAGGATTTTAATTACGCCGTATTCGCGCGGATAAAGGATCCGGAAGCCGAGCGGATCGCCCTGCTGAACGCGAAGGCGTTTCCGGCCGAAAAATGCGGCGCATGACGGCAGACAGATTCGTCCTGCGTGCCTTGCCGCTTTAAATCGATCCGGCGAAGCGATTCAATGCTCTGGCCGGAAAGCTCGCCTTGAAAACAAACGCGCCGCATCCTTTACAAACCGTAAGCGTTTTCTATTACATCATTCCGCGCACAGCTGCCGCTGCCGCCATGAAACACACATTCCGCGCACCGGGTCTTGCAATCGTTCTGGCAATCGCTCCAATTATTGAGCTGCAAATGAAAC
>JAITBM010000066.1 GCA_031283565.1 Rickettsiales bacterium | reverse complement strand
TCCGCATCAAAGCCCGCATTCTGCACCAAGCGGGTCAAAATGTTCTCCACATCCTCGCCAACATAGCCGGCCTCGGTAAGCGTGGTCGCGTCCGCTATCGCGAACGGCACATTCAAAAGCCGCGCCAGGGTCTGCGCAAACAAGGTCTTGCCCGTTCCCGTCGGACCAATCATCAATATGTTCGATTTCTGTATCTCCACATCCCCTTTCAGGCCCGCGCCATGGCGCTTGTAATGGTTGTATACCGCCACCGACAGTATTTTCTTCGCCGATTCCTGCCCTATGATGTATTCGTCCAGAATAGAGCTGATCTTTTTCGGCGTCGGCAGCTTGGACGCGTCCCGCATCACCGACCTGTTCTTTTCATCCCCGAGCATGTCGTTGCACAGCTCTATGCATTCGTCGCAAATGCATACGGACTGGCCAGACACCAGCCGCTTGACCTCATGCATCTGCTTGCCGCAGAAAGAGCAGAAATCCTGCGCCGCCTTGCCGGAATCGGCCGCCGGATAGCTGCCCGTCGTCTTGTCATAGCTCATTATTTCTTCTCCAAAACCGCGTCTATCAGCCCGAAGCCAGCGGCCTCCGGCGATGACATCCAATTGTCCCGCTCCATCGCCTCAAACAATTCCTTTTCCGGCCGGCCCGTAAAGCCGGACAGGACTCTTACCGATTTCTCTTTCAGCTTTTTAGACTCCGATATTTGAATTTCCATGTCAGTAACCTGCCCGCGCGCCCCCCCGTGCGGCTGGTGTATCATGATCCGCGTATTAGGAAGAGCGTATCTCTTGCCCTTTTCCCCGCCTGCAAGCAATATCGAAGCCATTGACGCAACCATGCCGATTCCGATGGTCGAAACCGGAGCCTTTATATACTGCATCGTATCCAGTATCGCAAAACCCGCGTCCACCTCGCCCCCCGGGGATTGGATGTACATCATTATGTCGGCGTTCGGATTTTCCGATTCCAGCAGCAGCAGCTGCGCGATGGCCGTGTTCGCCATGCCGGGCTCCACTTCGCCGGACAGCATTATTATCCGGTCCCGCAAAAGGCGCGAGTATATGTCGAAACTGCGCTCGCCCTTCGGCGTTTCTTCTATAACCATAGGTATCAGAGACATTTCATTTCCTTTACTTTTTTATCGACCGCCGCGGCGTCCGCATACAATCTTTTCACAACCATGCACGCCCCATGCCACCGTCCACATTCCCGGGTATGCGAATACGGGCGTCAATATTTCGGTTGAAATCGCACAAACACGCTATCGCTGGCATGACGATTCCTTGTTCTACAAGAATTATACCATAAAAAAACGCTATTGCAATCCAACGGATCGGGATTCGATCTTGCCTTTGCATGCCACAAAATTGACAAATAAAGTTCACAAGCATACGGTTAAGTCGTATTTTGGATTGCTTCGTTATTTTCTATTCTGCATAATATTTGCCAGGAGAATATTATGCGAAGACTTGCAATTTCGATTCTGGCGGCTTTGCCGACAATGGCGGGGGCGGCGCCGATAATTGCCACAAAAGCCTATGTCGACAGCGGGATTGCGACACGGGTCAAGAACGCAGAATTCGATTCGTTCAAAAACCGTGAAGAAGGATTCGCCACGGCGGAACAAGGGGCAAAGGCCGACAGCGCGATTGCCACAAAGCAAGATATGATAACCGCTACGGGCGCGACCAATCTGCTGACGGCGCCGGCGCTGGCGGGCGGGCAGCCGGGAACCAAGCCCATATCTTATTTCGCTCCGTCACTGTATTATTCCGAAAATGAACAGCTCACCGGCGCTCACTGGATTGACGGAAAGCCGATTTATCAACGGACAGTCACATATAAAATGCCGACAAATATGGGCACCTACGAGGAGGCAATAATAGCGACAGGGGTCTCCACCATGATCGATGATTCAATGATCTTGATACGCACTGACGGCTTCATTTATCGCGGTAACTTAGTAATTGTATTTGACAGTGCATTCAAGACCGTGATGGTGCGTTACTACGTTAGGCTAGGCCAATATACCAACAGTATTAGAAGGGAAGTATACTATCCCGCCACCTCGAACATAGATTACTCCAATGCCACAGTCGTGCACACATTATGGTATACAAAGGTATAAAGGGGCGCGGCGGTAATGGCGTCAGTTTCAGCGCAGCAGCTCCATGACTTTGGACGGAATGTCGGCAATCGCAACGCGGGTCTGCTTCATCGTGTCGCGGTCCCTAAGCGTTGCCATACCATCTTCCATGCTCTGATGGTCCACCGTTATGCAAACCGGAGTTCCTATCTCGTCATGGCGGCGGTAATTTTTTCCTATGTTGCCGCTGTTTTCAGTCACCACCCGCCCGATATTCAATGCGCGCAAATCGTCCGCGATTTTTTCCGCAGTTTCCACAAGGCCGGCCGCGTTACGGGCAAGCGGTATCACCGCCGCCTTTACCGGAGCTATGCGCGGCTTTAGCTTCAATACTATTCGGGACTCTCCGCCGCCAAGATCTTCTTCCGTGTACGCGTTGTGAAGCACCGCCAGAAAAGCGCGGCCCACGCCCATTGCCGCCTCTATCACAAACGGGATGAAGTTCTCGCCGGTCTGCGCGTCCGCATAGTTCAGCTTCGCGGTCGAATCCTTGTTCTCAATCACTTTCGCCTTTATATCGAATTCAGCCTGACCCTTCGTATGGCTGCCCAGATCAAAGTCCTGCCGGTTGTGTATCCCCTCCACCTCGTCGAAACCGTCCGGGAACTTATATTCTATGTCGAATGCGGCCTTGGCGTAATGGGCCAGCTTTTCATGCGGCGCAAAGCGCAGGCTCGCGGGCGGAATGCCGAGCGTATTTATCCACCAGCTCATCCTAGCGGCCTTCCACTGCCCAAAATATTTTTCGTCGTCTTTCGGATTCACGAAATACTGCAATTCGGCCTGCTCGAATTCGCGCATGCGGAATATGAATCCGCGCGGCGCTATCTCGTTTCGAACAGCCTTGCCTATCTGCGCCAAGCCGAACGGGAGTTTGCGCGAAGTCGCGTCCAGCACATTCTTGAAATTCGTGTAAGTCGTGGTGGCGGTTTCAGGGCGCAGATATGCGTTTATCTCGCCATCGGCTACGGGACCGACCGACAAGCCCATCATCAAAAGGTAGTCGCGCGGCGGCGCCAAGTCCGCGGATCCGCATTTGTCGCACTTTGATTTGTCCGCCATTTTGTCTTCGCGCATGCGCTGCCCGCACGCCCCGCACACTACCAGCGGATCAGAAAAGCAGCCCTCGTGCCCCGAATATTTCCACATCAGCCGCGACGATATCTGCGCCGCGTCCAAGCCGTCCACGTCATCCCTCTGATATACCATAGACGACCACCAGGCCTCTTTTATGCCGCGCAGCAGCTCTACTCCGTTCGGGCCATAATCGTACAGCCCCTGCATGCCGCCATAAATTTCGGATCCGCCGAACACAAAGCCGCGCCTTTTGCACAGCGCGACCAAATCAGCCATATTTTTTGCAGGCATTTCAAATCCTTTGCGGCATATTGCACCATAGCCGCGCGATTGTCAATGCTTTTTTAGTTTGACTTATTCCAAAAAGCGGTGTAAAATCCGCCCGATATCAGACAACAGGAAATATTATGGCGACTAAAAAATCGGCGAACGTGATCATCAAAATGCACAATCCGGAAACGGGCTTTTTTTACTGCAAGGCAAAAAACTCCAAGTCCGAAAACACGGCGGGCAAAATGAAAATGCGCAAGTACGATCCGCGCGTGCGCAGGCATGTCGAATTCATCGAAACAAAAATGCCAAAATAAAACGCAACTGCAAGCCCAGCCAGCACGGCCATAAAAAAATGCCTTGCCGCGTTCCAATCATTTCGCGGCTTAATCATATAATCCAGATCATTGTCAGGCGTGGCGAAGCTGCGCGGTAAAAAAGCGCCCCGAGCAAGATTTTATAACCGAAGCCCATGGGGGCCGCGAAACATCTCTTTTTATGCCGCAGTATTGCCGATATCGACAACGACGGGCTTATTTTATTGACAATGCATGGCGAAGGGGTCATAATGCACCATGCATATTGGCTGATGGAATGACATTTTATGACTTTATTTTGGGCGAAGCGCGCAAGGCCACAGGCATAGCCGGCTTGATGCTGGAAGCGCCGCGCGAAAAG
>JAITBM010000057.1 GCA_031283565.1 Rickettsiales bacterium | reverse complement strand
TTACCATAAAAGCAAAAAGCGCAGGTCTGCCTGCGCTTTTATAGCTTGAATTGCGGGCGCGAGACCGCCCGCCTTTAATCAGCGGCGCATAGCATTATTTCGGCGCAACGACAATATTTTTTCGGAATTCGTCCGGACGGGAGCGGCTTTCAAGCACAACGCGGTCGTCAAGAATCGCAAGAACCTTGTCGAACATTGCATTTATGGCGTCGCGGTTTTTGAGGACCCGCTTGTCTCCGCGAATCATTGCGGAAATTTTCACCTTGCTACCCCCCGCAAGGAATTCGTCAACTTTTTTGAGCTTTATGCGCAGATCGTTTTCTTCTATGAAAGGCGCGACCCAGATTTCCTTCAACTCGGATGCCTTTTGGTTTCTTTTGGATTCGCTGGCCTTTTTCTTCTGCTCATACTTGAACTTGCCAAAATCCATAATTTTAACGACCGGCGGGACTGACGCGCCGTTTATCTCAACCAAATCAAGCCCTGCATCCTGCGCCATAGACAAAGCCTGGGGCGTAGGCATTATGCCTATGTTTTTTCCGTCGCTGCCGATCAGCTGAACGGACTTTGCGAAAATGCGGTTGTTGGTCCTTGGCCCCATGTCGCGGGCCCGTGAATTGTTAAAATTTGCGATAATAAGAATCCTTTGTTAAACCGAATTGATTTTAAGCCAAACCGCGCCAAAAGTCAAGCGACAGGGCCGCATCTAGAACGAAGACGTATATGAAACGGCTCCGCGAAGCACGTCTTTTCCCTTCTCGGGGGCGGGCACGGCTGTAAAGGCATGCGTGTAAGTGCCGCCCGAATCAGCCGAATCTCCGGCTGCCGGCCATGACGCCCTTATGCTTTCCGCCGTAGCAGCGGGCGCCCATTCTATGCTGGATTCCGATACGCCCCCGTTGACTTTGAATTGCCAAGACGTCTCGAACAGAATATTGCTTGCCGGGTAATACATCCACAGCTCCAAATAATCATTCGATGTCTTGAAAAAGCGCAGCTTTATGTCATTGCTGTTATAATCGTATCCATCCATGCGGCGGGTTGTGTATGTGCCGGAACCTATGATGTTGCTGTGGTAATTGAAAAACGGCATGAAGAATTCAATCCTGCTTCCCCATGCGAATTGAAAAACCGAATAAAGCGTGCTTTGCGTCACGACGTGCTTTAACGTGAAAAGGCGGACATAACGCGAAGACGGCAGGCTGCCGCCTATTGAAAACGAGTGATTCAAAGTTATTCCAGTTCCGGCGGCCGCTCCGGAAGTGGCGATGTTTATCGTCGCATCGGCAGAGCCGTCGATATTGACGCTGCCCTCGCCCGAGGCATAACCTGTAAGTTTTATGCTGACTTTTCGCGGAGCGGCCCATTTCGCGGCCGATCCGGTGGTGTTCTGGTTCAGCGTCGGAACATCGGAGGCAGCTACGGCGCGAAAAATCGGAGTTCCGGGGGCGCCAGACGGCGCGGCATAAAAATATCCGGCGTTCTGTGATCCGAACGGCTGCAACGCGCTGTCAGCCTTGACCCCCTGCGCAAGAGTGGCGTATGTTCCGCCCGTATTCTTCCAATCGCCGCCCTGGCCCGCATTGTACCATTGCGTTTTGGTTTCATCAACATAGCAGAGTGTCGGAGCCGTTATCGCAGTCTTGGCTGGCAGCATCGAGACGGTCGCCACATCCGCAATCGTAGATACCTTGCCTGTGATGCGCTGCTCCATTTCGGCGTCTATTTTGGCCGAACTCCAAAGAGACCCGGCGGATTTTGCAGAATCATCAATCGACGGCATGACGGGCTTATTTTTGATATAATCCTTGGCCGTCTGCAAAGTTTGCGCCCAATCGGGCTGAACCATGCGCCCGTCGATTTCAGACGATGTTTTGGACGAAGACCATACAGACGATGACGATATAGAATCGCTTATCTGCGGCACGACGGGCTTGTTTTTGATATATGAAATGCTGGACGGGGACTCGTCGCTCCAATCCGCCTGCGATTGCGCGAATCCGTCGCCTGCGGACATGGATGCCACCGCATTGTCCACATATGATTTCGTGGCCGCATGACTGGCCCCCGTCGGATCGCCGTAAAGAAGAAGCGATCCGGTAAGTGTCCCGCCGGACAATGGAAGCCGCGAGAACAGCCCCGAATCCACATACCCCTTGGTCGCAATGGTATGCGCGGCGCGCAGGGGCGCCGCAAACAGCACAATTATAAAGACTGGGCCAACTTTTCTCATTCCTAGCATCATATATTAATAATTGTGGGAAGCAGTTAGCAAGAAGAAAAATGCAGTATGCGAATAATGCGCTTATAATTTCATAAACATTCGATGAAAATATATTTGCTTTTGCGTTTTTTGATGCTACAATTATTTTTAATGTCAAATAATCAAGGAAACAATTCATGGCAATCATACAACGCTTTAAGCTATTCAACAATACCGGCATTAAAAATGATACGATCTTTAATCTGATGCTGAAACCAATGGTTCAAGAGCCAGAATTAATAAAAGCTTTCCGCAATTCAGGTTTTTGCAGCTGCATGAAAAAAGACATTGTGGAACCAAACACTTTGTCAGATAATTTTAATTTTCACGCTTATGTGTCGTACAAGATTTTTCTTGATGACAAGCCGTGCAAGGGTTGCAGCCATTCGAAGGCTCAATCAGTTGGCGCATTTAGCTGCGATGCCGCGAAAAAGGTCGAATTTCTTGTGCATGAAAGCATCATGGCTGAAAATGTTTCAATATTGCATGATTTTTGCCGGCACAAGAGACTTTGCCGTTTGATTAAAAATATCGCCCCGCTTTGCATCGCGAGATAAACAAGCGCAATATGCGAACAAGTTTATGGCCGGATGCCTGTCGCCGCTGTCAAACGGATACGTGCCAGGCGCTCTGCCCTGCGGCGAATGCAATTTCGATGTAAGCATATATCACTACCTGGCAGCCAACGGCTTTGACAGCGGAACGCTACCGAATCTTACCTTATCCGGGTATCGGGTGCGCGTATATGTTTAAGCGGAGGGCGGCCGGCCGATCGCGAATCCGTCGCCCGCCGGACAATGGAAGCCGCGTGAACAGACCCGAATCAACATACCCCTAGCAATGGTCGGCGCGGCGTGCAGCGGCGCTGCAAATAGCAGGACCACAAAAAATTGACAAAGAATTTTCATTTCTGATATCATCAAATTAATGATATGCCAGACGGCTGGCAAGAATCGCAGTATATGAATAACGCGCTTATAATTTCATAAACAGCTGATGAAAATACATTTGCTTTTGCGTTTTTTTTAGCCATAATTATTTCTAATGTCAAATAATCAAAGGAAACAATATATGGCACACACACAACATCTTAAACTCTTCAACATCACCGAAGATAATACGATCTGTAACCTGATGCTGAAACCGACGGTACAAGAACCTGACTTAATATGCGCGTTCCGCGATTCCGGTTTTGGCAGCTACACGAAAAGTATGTTTATCGCCGTGCCCTTTTACAGCTGCATAAAGAGAGACACTGTGGAATCAAACGCTTTGTCAGATGATGTTAATTTTCACACCTGTGTGTCGTATAAGATTTTTCTTGATGACAAGCCGTGCGGGAATTGCAGCAATTCAAAGGCCCGGTCAGTTGACTCTGTCGGCGAGCTTGGTTGCAATGCCGCTACAAAGGTTGAGTGTCTTGTGGATGAAAGCATCAGAGCCAAGGATGTTTCAATATTGCATGATTTTTGCCATCATGATGGGCTTTGCCGCTTGATTAAAAATGTCGCCCCGCTTTGCATCGCGAGATAAACAAGCGCGGGGCGCTTGCTCCGACCTGCCGGATCAAATAGGCAAAATAGCCGCGGGCTTTTCTATCGGCGCGGGCGAGGTCGGGATATTGTAAGCTAGCGGGACATGCTTTTTATGATTTTGGAACTGCTAGATTTCATCAATTTCCGGCTAAAGCGGATGCGCAATTCGGATATTTAGCCCAATCGTTATAAATCACAAATATCGAGCCAATAATCTTACTGATCTTATAACAATATCAAAGCGAATCAGGGTTTACAAGCAAAAGTTATCGTGTTAAAAAATCTTCCAAGTTTTCCACAAACTTTTCTAATTTTATCTGGCGGTCAAAAGATGTGTCTATGAATTTGATTCCAAGTCCGGCACATTCGGATTCCATTTGTTTTGCGGTGCTAATATATTGTTTCGCCATGCTCAATAATTCATTATCAGCTTGTTTTGCTGTCCAATCAAACGACTTGTCGTTTTTTCTAATTGCTGCGACATATTGTTCCGGTGCCAAGCTTGGGCAACCCAGCACAGCAAGCTTGTATTTGTCCTTATCCATCATTTTTTCAGCAATTTTCGGTCTGACATGACAACTATCTATGACAAAATTTCGATAAACGGATGCATGTTTTATTCTATCCATATACGTGAATAAAAACGGCGCAAAAATAATTTCACTGCGCTCTGGCTCGTGATGCATTTCCAATTCCGGCAAAATTTCCCTGAAAGCATAAACAAGAGAATCGATCGATATAAAACTAAAACCGAACTTGTCGCAAATCATATCGCCCAATGTCGTTTTGCCGCTACGCGGATGCCCCAGTATCAATAGGCTTTTTGAAATCAGCATAGTTACTTCCTTTATTCTAAAAGTATATAAGAAAAGAAGCAAAAATCAATAATGAGGTCCGAAAGACTTATAAATACTGAAATTAGTCCGATAATTCTTAAAAAACAGCCTTTTTGTAATCGGCAATTATCGAACCGTTGAAAGGCAAGGGGCTATGACTTGCAGAATAATTTTTTGCAAATCTTCTATAATAATATGGTCGGGGCGAAAGGATTTGAACCTTCGGCCTCTTGCACCCCATGCAAGCATTCTACCAGGCTGAACTACGCCCCGAAAAAAATTTCCGCGCGACCGGCTTTGCCCGGGAGCGAAACTACATGCCGTTCGATACGACAAGATCCGCGCCGCGCTGCTCGATGACCCCGCCGGCTTGGAGCACCAGAAACTCCCCCGCGCATAGTTCGGCATAATCCGTCGCGGGAATCACCAAGCGATCGAATTTTCCAGCGGCGACATACGCCAGATCCAGCGCCACGCATCCGGTGCCGCGGCCGAACATGTCCGCATTCTTTGACACGGCAAGACGCTGCGAATGAAACGGCGCGAACAGAAACGCTCCGGCCTCGGCATAATACAGCTTGTCGTCTATCGGCGAATAAACAAGCCCTATCTTGGTCTCGCCGTTCGTGCGAAGCGCCAGAGTTATTGCAAAATGACCGATTCCGCGCACGAAATTTTCCGCCCCGGAGAGCGCGAGCACGAATTCGTCGCGACCGTCCCCATCATGCGAAGCGTTCGGCGTCAGCAGCCCCGCGCGCGGGCGAACCAGAGACAAGTCAGAAAGAATCATCCCTTCTATCCGCTCGGCGGCCTTTTTCATAAACCCGCGCGCTGACGGCAGAG
This sequence comes from Rickettsiales bacterium, assembly GCA_031283565.1. Taxonomy (GTDB): domain Bacteria; phylum Pseudomonadota; class Alphaproteobacteria; order Rs-D84; family Rs-D84; genus JAISGC01. Next base: position 2,490 of record JAITBM010000057.1, on the reverse strand, counting down.
TCTGCTGCAAGTTTTCGATTTCTCCGAAATCGCGCCTGATCCCGCCCGCAACGCGCCTGAGCGCCGCGAACATGCCGTTGAGTTCGACCGAACCATGAATCAGTTTGTCTGTTTCCACTTTGACGCCTAGAATTTGAACCCGGAGAATTTCTTTTTGAATTCGTCGGCTCTTTGCCCGCGGTCCTGCGCGATTCTCTGCCCAGTCCAGGCCGGATGATTCAGATTATCGACGGCAAGCGTCATGTCTTTGTCAGATGTTGAAAACATTTTCACCTTGCTGCCGTCAGATTTGGTGATGGTAATCTCATTGTACTGAGGATGAATGCCCTTTTTCATTGTAAGTCCCTTTTTTTGGCGATTATACCAGCAAAAAGCCGATTTGCAAACTTTTTATCATTTTGCTGCCCGCCCGACGCCGTTATTATTGCAAACCAGCCGACGCAACGAGGCTTTAACGCGGCGGCGGCGGATGGAAGCAAATCCGTCCTATCTAAGCCCCTTGGCTGCGCAGCAATCAACGGCAGCGTCCCGCCATTCATCAAAAGATTTTCCAGGACTACGGAGCTCGCTCCATTTCTGCCAGCCGACGCACTTGCCGCCGACGCATTTGGCCAGCCGGCGAAAGCTGCATGTCTGATTCGAAACTTTTCCGTCTGCCGTGGTGCATTTGACTACGACGTTTTGGTTTTTCGCCTCGCCAGAACCGAGATCACGCTGCGATTGCAACTTGAAAGCGTTTGCCGCGCAAAAAAACAACAACACTGTAAAAAATACCATCACTGATTTCATGTCAACCTCCTTATTCGGCTTCATCTCCGGCATGGACCCTCTGCTGATCCGCGGCGTTTGCAACCATCCTGCCGAACAAAGCGGCAACAGCCTCGTCGGTTGCGGGGTATTTGGAAGCCGGCTCGCCGGTTCTGCCGCCCATGCGCGGCGCCGCGCCGTTCAGAATCACGATCCGGCTTGGCAGAAGATTGCCCGAATCACATTCGAGATGGTTTTCGTCCGGCATATATTTGTCTTCGCTGCCATAGCACTTGCCGTCCCGCAGGACGCCGATGCGCCCATGATCGGCCAGATAGCTGCAAGTGGGCTGCTCAGATGCGCCGAGCATGATCTTGCCGCCGCCTACATCCTCATCCGGAGAATCAAGCACTCCGTCGCACCAGACATTCCACCACTGGGATCCGACTTTGGCGCTGGTTCCGTTGTTGCGCGTGCGCCGCAGCCCGAAGCAGTTGGCCCCATTGTCAAGCGCAGTCAAGTCGAAATCTTCGCTGACTTTTGCCGGATCGGAGATTTCTGATTTCGACATAGCGGCAGAGGTTCCGCCAACGACAGCGTTAGAGCATATTATTTTCTTGCCCCTGCAATTGGCCCCGCTGTCCCATTCCTCAGTATCGTATCCGGGCGCGTTCGGCTTGATGCCGCCATAGCAACTGGCAGAAGAAGACTGGCATACCGTCGGCATAAGCCACCACCTGACCGAAGTCATCGCGGACAGACAGGGCGCGCAGAACAACGCGAAAAAACATGCTGCAAAAATTTTCATCCGCCACAAACTTTATCACAAAATGAAAAAGCCCGCAAGCATAGTCTTTTATTTCACTGCGCTTTGTGCTAAAATTAGAAAATAATCATGATGCTAGCGCTTGTGTTTGTTATGCTTTTTGCCGCCCCCGCAGCGGGCGCGGACCGGCCCAATGCGCGCGAGCGGGCCGCCGCCCCGAGCCCGTCGGCCGCCAGAGCCGCCGCCGCGCCGCAAAAGAGCGTATCGGTCCGCGCCGCGGCTGCACCGCGCAAGAGCACGCAGGTCCGCGCCGCGGCTGCACCGCAAAAGGACATGCCGGTCCGCGCCGCAGCTGCGCCGCAGAAAAGCCAGCGGGCGGCGCCAAAAATCGCGCCCGCGCCCGCCAAACCGGCCCAGGCGAAAAAAATATCGACCCGCGCAGCGTATCAGGATCCGTCAAAATCGACGGCCCTTGGCTCGGATTACGGATCATGCCGGGATGCGTATTTCGCCTGCATGGACCAGTTCTGCGCGAACAGGAACGAGCAGTATCGGCGCTGCACCTGTTCGGCACGATTGTCGGAAATGCGGGGACGGGAGCGGAACTTTTCCGCAGCAACCGGAATGATAAAGGATTTTGAGGACAACAACCTGCATGCGGTGGACAAGTCTCCGGACGAGGTAAAAGCCATGTACAGCGCGACCGAAGGGGAAAGCACGATAAAAAAGGACGCATCCGCTTCGGCGAAAGCCCTGTCCGGCATATCGGACGTATTATCGGCCCGGGGCGGCGACAGCGAGGAGCGGATGGGCAACATGACCGAAATCTGGGGCACGACAGATCTTGTGGGGGGCGCGAACCTTGCGGAATTGGAATCGACGGCCCTGTATCAGGCAGTTCATGCGCAGTGCGCTGAAATCACGGCGGATTCATGCGGAAAAATCACAACCGCAGGCATGGTATCGGCAGCCTACGG
>JAITBM010000046.1 GCA_031283565.1 Rickettsiales bacterium | reverse complement strand
CGAACTGTTCGGAAAAGGATCCGCAAAAGTGCGAGCTTTTCATAGTCGAGGGGGATTCTGCAGGCGGCACGGCGAAACAGGGCCGCGACAGGAAGATACAAGCCATTTTGCCGCTGCGCGGAAAGATACTGAATGTGGAGCGCGTGAGATTCGACAAGATGCTTGGCTCGGAAACGATAGGGCAGCTTATAACGACGCTCGGAGCCGGGATCGGCGCCGGAATAGGAATCGATGATTTCGATGTCGAAAAAATAAGGTACCACAAGATAATAATTATGACCGACGCTGATGTGGACGGCAATCACATTCAGACGCTGCTGATGACGTTCTTCTACCGCTACATGCCGCAGGCGATAGAGAAAGGGTACGTCTATATAGCCAAGCCCCCGCTTTACCGCGTTGCCAAGGGCAAGCAGGAAAGGTATTTGCAGAATGAACGCGAGATGGAGGACTATCTTATGGATGCGCTGTCGGCGGACGGAATGATAACAAGCGGCGCCGGGATGCAGATAGCGGGCGCGGATTTCAAAAGGATTCTCGGCCTCATATTAGACATGAAAGGCATATTGTCGCCGATGACGGCAATCATGCCGATAAAGTTTGTCGAAGCATTGGCGCTTGCAGGCGTCTTGTCGGACCGGCCGGACTATGCGCTGGCCGGAAATATTCTTGATTCGACCGAGCATGAATCGGAACGCGGCTGGAATGTGTCGGGATCGGGAGACGGCGTTCTAGTTGAGCGCACCGTGCGCAGCGTCCGCGAAAAACACATGCTGCCGGCAGACAAGCTGCAGTCCGGGGAAGTCAGGGCTTGGAACCGCATGTCCGGCAGGAGCGAGCTTATGAGTCTGTTCGCCTCGCCCTTGACCCTTGCGGTCAAAAACAAGACGCAAAAGATATGGAGCGCATTCGGCCTTTTGGACACGGCGTTCGAATATGCCCGTTCGGGGCTTTCCATAAACCGATACAAGGGTCTTGGAGAAATGTCCGAAGACCAGCTTTGGGAAACGACTATGGATCCGGCAAACCGCAATTTGTTCCAAGTGCGGATCACGGACGCAACCAAGGCGGACGAGGTGGTCAGCATGCTGATGGGCGATATAGTTGAGCCGCGCAGGGACTTCATAGTGGACAACGCGTTGAATGCGAATATTGATATATGATGTGAAAAGGAACACGGAATGAATGTAAAAATAGAAGAATCTTGGAAAAATGCGCTTGCGAACGAATGGGAGGCTACATATTGGAAGGCTCTTGCAGGTTTTGTGCGAGAAGAATACATGTCGGGCAAGAAAATCTATCCGGCTCCGGGCAATATATTCGCGGCGTTTGATTTATGCCCTTTGGATCAGGTCCGCGCCGTTATAATAGGTCAGGATCCCTATCATGAGCCGGGGCAGGCGCATGGATTGTGCTTTTCGGTCCTGCCGCCGACTAATCCCCCGCCCAGCTTGCAGAATATCTACAAGGAAATACAGGATGATTTGGGACGCCCGAGCGCGACGCGCGGCGATTTGACAGACTGGGCAAAGCAGGGCGTGCTGCTGCTGAACAGCACTTTGACGGTAAGGGCGCACGCCGCTGCGTCCCATGCCGGCAAGGGATGGGAACAATTCACGGACGCGGTTATCAGGGCTTTGGGCAAACGCACAGGCATTGTTTATCTGCTGTGGGGATCATACGCGCAAAAAAAAGGGGCTTTTATCGATTCATCCGCGAATCTGGTCCTAAAAAGCGCACATCCGTCGCCGCTATCGGCGTATAACGGATTTTTCGGACAGCATCATTTTTCACAGGCGAATGCCTATTTGTCATCCTTCGGCAAACCGCCGATAGAGTGGTAAGGGGCTTGTTTAGACAATACGGCCTGCGCATCGATTGAAAAGCGCTTCCACAGGCTCCCCATGACGCGTAGCCCGTTCCACGGCTTGGGCTGCCAATGAAAATGCACATACACCAAATGTCGTTTCAAGCGCCGCCAGTCTTTGTATGATTGAAGCCGCGTTTTGATCATGTCTTTTGCATCTACGGGGCGGAAATTGTATTCCCATGGCAGATAAGCGATGCGGTTTTTGAACACTATGTTGATGATATCTTGGTCCGGATATTTGAAGTCAAATTTCTGCAAGTACACAAAATCGTCGTATGATTTTTCCCGGCGCATTTTTTCCAAGTCCATTATAAGAAATCCAGAGTTTATATAACCAGGGCCGATGTCGCGGCAGCCTGCGATTGGGCTGCCCTCCATGTCGAAGCTTGCCGCCGCCGCCAAATCGGACATGAACACGCCGTCTATGTCCGCATAAACCACGCGGGCGACGCCGGGCAAAAGTTTCGGCAGCATGAGTCGGTAATAGACGCTCACCGGCCAGCCGTATTTCGGTTTGTCAAAGTCATTGGTCGGAGCTATGAATTTTATCGTAGATTCGATGTCAAGTGTCGCGACCAGCTTTTCGTATTTGGCGGTCAAGCCAGAATCGGTTATGCAGTAAATGTCGTAATGCGCTACGCCGCGCGAGTTTTCAAGCAGCGAACATATTGTCGTCATTGCATGGCGTTCCAAATTTTTATCAAAGCAAAATGCTACGGCGATTCGCCCACCGCATAATGTCCGCGTGCCGCCGCCTAGTTTGAAACGCGGCACAAAAAAGTATTCTTTAGCCCAGCGGCGGATTTTTCTTGACGGAAGCAGTCCTATGATTGCCACGATCAGCTTTTTCAACCAAAATTTCATGCGAAATAAAAATTCCATGGCATACCTTTTTTGCTTATTATTTCATATAATTTGCCAGATCGCAAACTGATTCTAGGAATAAAACCAACCAAGGCAAAATCGTTTATAACGCGCTACAAATACGAGGCTCTATAATTTACTTTGCATGCTCAAATATGATCATGACATCAAACATAATCCGACATTTTTATATACGCGGGCATGCAAGATTATCGCGCAAAGTATCGTTGCGTTAGCTATGTGTTTAATTTCTATGGCCGCCATGATATCATTTTCCGCCGTCCCGTCCCGCATATCAAAGGTTCTCGAATTAAAATAAGTAAATGACCTTGACCCTGCAATTATAGTCGTGCGAAGCAGAGGCAGCGCCGCACGGAAAACCTATCTATGAAATATTTAACCGGCGTAATTTCGGTCCGATAATGATACGTTTATTGTTTTTGCAGCATGGTGCGCGATATTCAAAAAAGCGCCAAGTCTTCTTCCATTTTCCGAAGATGGTCTCGGATGGCGGCGGCTTTTTCAAAATCGAGGTTGTTTGCCGCCCGCATCATTTCCTTTTTTGTTTTGGCGATGTCTTTTTTGAGCTCATCGGCGTCTAAAATTCCATTCTTGGTATAAATATACTTGCTCCCCGACTTTTTCTCAGACGCGTCGCCGACCTCGGAGAAAACGGATTTTTGCACACTTTGCGGAATGATTCCATGCTTTGCATTGTATTCTGTTTGAATCTCGCGCCGCCGGGCGGTTTCATCCATCGCGGTTTTCATCGATGCCGTTATAACGTCGGCATATAGTATCACGCGCCCGCCGGCATTGCGGGCCGCCCGCCCGATGGTCTGTATCAGGGATTTTGCGCTGCGCAGGAACCCCTCCCTGTCTGCGTCTGTTATTGCGACAAGCGAGCATTCCGGAATATCCAGCCCCTCGCGTAGCAGATTTATTCCGACAAGGACGTCGAACTTGCCCAAACGCAAATCCCGCAGAATATTTATGCGCTCCAAAGTTTCTATGTCCGAGTGCATGTATTTGGCCCTGACGCCGTTTTCGATCAGAAAGTCCGTAAGCTGCTCGCTGGTCTTTTTCGTAAGCGTGGTTATCAGGACCCGTCCGTTTGTCTTGCGGATTTCGTACAAGATATCGGCGATCTGCCCTGCGATCGGCCGCATTTCGCAAACGGGATCCAGAAGTCCGGTCGGTCGGATCACTTGATCAACGACTTTTCCGTTGCTTTGCCCTATCTCCCAGTCGTTCGGGGTGGCTGACACGAAAATTGTCTGCGGACGCAGGGCGTCCCATTCTTCAAATTTCAGCGGCCTGTTGTCCAAAGCCGACGGCAGGCGGAACCCATGCTCAACAAGAGTGGATTTGCGATTCTTGTCGCCCGCATACATCGCGCCGATCTGTGGCACGGTTATGTGTGACTCGTCTATAAACAAAATGGCGTTTTCCGGCAGGTACTCAAACAAAGTCGGCGGCATTTCACCCGGTGAGCGGCCGGACAGATAACGCGAATAGTTTTCTATCCCCCGGCACATTCCCGTCGACTCCATCATCTCTATGTCGAAGTTCGTGCGCTCGCGCAGCCTTTGCTCTTCAAGCAGACTCATGTTGCCGTGAAAAAAATCCAGCCGTTCGGCCAGGTCTTTTTTTATCTCGCCTATCGCCGAAATGATTGTCTTCATCGGGGTGGCGTAGTGGGTGTTCGGATAAATACTGGCGCGGTTCAGCTTTACTTTCTTTTCTCCGGACAATATGTCGAATTCCCAGATCGAGTCTATCGAATCGCCAAAGAAGCTGATTTTATACCCTATGTCGGTGGAGTGGCTTGGAAATACATCCAGATTGTCGCCCCGCACCCGGAATTCGCCGCGCTCGAAAGCGCTGTCATTTCGCTTGTACTGAAGTTCTACCAAGCGGGTCATGGCGCTTCTCATGGAAATTTCCTGGCCCATCCAGAATGCGGCTTTCATTTCGCTATATTCCTCAGGGCTGCCGAGTCCGTAGATTGAAGACACGGAGCTGACAATGATAGTATCCCTTTCTTCCAGCATGCTGCGCGTCGCGCTGTGCCTCATGCGGTCAAGCTGCTCGTTTATGGACGCATCCTTGTCTATGTATGTGTCGGAGGCGGGGACATATGCTTCCGGCTGGTAGTAATCGTAATAGGATACGAAGTATTCAACGTGATTTTTTGGAAAAAATCCCTTCATTTCGGTATATAGCTGCGCTGCAAGAATTTTATTGGGCGCCATTATCAGCGCCGGGCGGTTTGATTCGGCGATGATATTGGCCATAGTGAAGGTCTTGCCGCTGCCGGTTACGCCGAGCAGCACTTGGTTGCGATCGCCATTTTCCAGTCCGCTTATCAGCTCGGCTATGGCTTGCGGCTGATCCCCAGTGGGTTTGTAGTCCGATTCAAGATGGAATAATTTGCTTTGCATGCATACATTATAGTTTGTATAATCGGCAAAACAAGGGCGTGGAGATGAGGGCGATAACTAGATACAAGATTTTCTGGTACGGCGCGATTGGCGTCGCGCTTTTGGCGATGGCCTATCTGACAGTCCCGCCATTGCTGAATCTGTCGCGCTATCGCGCGGATTTTTCGAGTGCGGTCTCGTCTTTCGCCGGCATGCCCGCGTCTGTCGACGGCGATATGAAGCTATCTCTGCTGGGCCGTCCGATGATAGCGCTTGACAATGTGCGGATCGGGGACATAAAGATAAAATCCATGAGGTTTCGGATCTCGTGGAAAAGCATTTTGGATCTTTCAAACGCCGATATAGCAAGCGCTGTCAAGATCGACGGCGCCAGACTGGTTATAAAAAATCTCTCGATGCCCGATTTCGGAAGAAGGCTTTTGATATCGAATTCCATTATAAATTACGAAGGCAAGGATTATGAAATAATAGAGGGGTCGCTGGAAACCGGAAAGCTGTCGGCGCGAGTGCGCACAGATCAGCATAAATACGGTTTGGAAGTCTCCGGCGGCGATTTCATCATACGGAATAATGACGAAGAGCTCGCCATATCCGGGCGCCTTGATGCGGACGGTCGCGGCGCGGTTTCCGCCATGGGGACGCTTTCGATAAATTCCCGCAACATGAACGAATGGTTCGATTTCGCATACCCGCGCCTGAGGGAGCGCACGAAGCTTAAAATGAATTTCTTTTGGGACGGCAGAGGATATTTCGACTTTTCGGAAATATCCGGAACATCGGGAAGAGCTTCTTTTTCCGGACGGATCAGGCTGTGGTATGAGGATGGGCGGCAAGATCACAAATCCGTACGGCTGAGAATTGAAAACGCCGATCTGGATCTGTCGTTTCTCACAGAAGCGCCGGATTTCTTGTATCGCTCGGATTTCAATGTAGTCATGAGCGGCAGGATAAAGACCCCCGTGCCGCAGATAGGCGCAATAAAAAGCCTGTCAGCGAAAATAGCATCCAGCAAGGAGCCCGAGATAGAAATCCAGGCATTTAAGGCGGCTGGCGACAAAATCTCCGTGTCTGCGTCCGGCAGGCTGATCGGCGCCGGCGCCGAAAATTTGGATCTTGCTTTTTATCAAACTGAGCCGGCTCAGTCCATGCGATGCGTTCTATCGGGGGCGGTCAATAACTGGGAATGTCGGCGCTGGTCATTTTCAAGCGAAAAAATGTCCGCGTCCGGCTCGATAAAAGTCGGCGAAAACGATTTCTTTTTGTCGTTCGATTCTTCCGATATGCGTCCGGATTTGTCTGATCTGGATGGGATAAAAAAGTATGTCTCGGATCGCGCGGGAATAATAAATTTCAGAATAGGGGGCGCAGAGGGCAAGGCGGAGATTAAAGACGGCGCGCGCCGCGTCGAGTATGTGCAAAAAAATGTGGAATTATCCAGCCTTCCGGTAAGCCTGCCGCTGCCTCGGAAAATGCTGAAAACATTGGGAAATATCGCGGCCGACATATCGGGAGACAAGATTTCGTTCGTGTTCAAGGCGGCTGACTGGACTTTTTCGGCGGATGAAGGCGGCGGATTTGCAATAAGCCATAAAAGCGCCGCGGACTTGTTGTCCGCGCTCACGGGGAAGCCGCCGCCGGCATTTGCCAAGGCCGGCGTTCCCATTGTTATAACCGGCAAATACAGCGCTTCTTTGATAAAAGACCTTAAAATAAAAATTGCGGACATGATTCTGGAAGGTGCGATGATTGATGGGACTTTGACTCTTAAAACGGATTTTCTGGACCTGGATTCCGTGCTGGACAAAGCGTGGTTCGACAATTTTGCGGACAATCAGTATCTTGCCGGAGATCCGCTGCTGGCTCCGTTTGATTTCGTGGCAGGCTTGGCCGTAACCGCCGACAAGGTGAAGCTGAACGATTCGACCTATGCCGGGTTTTTGTATTCGCTGGGGGGGGGCGTTCAGAATCTGTCGATAAGCGATTCGCAAAACGGCCGCATGGTGCTGTCGGTTGAAAAGGACAAGTCTAAGTACAGGTATCTTGTGCAGTTGGCCGGATTTCTGGTGCGCGGCAAATTATTCGGGGTTGGCTCTCAGATAAACATTGAGAACACTACCGTAACAGCCGAGGCGGAATTGGAATCTTTCGGCCTGACGGCGCATGACATACGGCGCAACATGGCCGGAATGATAGAAGCTTCATTTGACGGCGGCATAATATTTGGCCTCGGAACGGACGGATTTTACGACAATGCCAACAAATACGGCAAGCTGGATGCCGAGGATGCATTGTCAAAGGCCTTGGGTTCCGGCAAGACAGCCATAAAAGAAATGAGAATAACCGGAGAATATGCCGGCGGTGATTTCAGAACATCCAAGCCGTTTTTGCTGACTGTCCGGCATGGCGACATAACCGGGAACTTTTCAATAAAAAGCGATTTGCCGGTTATACGGGCAAACATATTGCTGCGCGGCACCAGTCCGGCGCCAAAGCCCGTGGCTCTGACCATAGACCACAAAGGCAGGATATATTCGCTTTCCGACATACTGCGCGATCTGGATTTGGATTACCTGCGCGAATTCGTTCGCTCGCACGACCGTTTCTAAGCCTCGATTTTTTTCTTGCATATCTGACGCATTAGCGGTAAAATTATTGAGAATTCGCAGGGATGCGTATTCAGGACTGTGAGAAGTCCTTTTGCTAGCGACGCAGAAATAGTTCGTGCGTTGTAAATCCGCATGAGGTATTGGGCTCGGCGCGATGCGCCATTTTTTATGCCCAAATGCCGTTGCCCCGCATGGCCGGGGAGCCGCCGACCGGACAAACAGCCGTGTCATTGCGCAAGCTTTGGCAGGCTAAGGTCGGCGGGTCATTCTAGCAAATGATTTCTCAACCTCCCTGGCCGCTTATCCTTGGCAGTTCTTGACGCTGGCGGGATGGGCAGAACTATTCTTTCCCGCCCGCTGATAAAAGGGGCAAAAGTGAAAAGAATATTGTATGCATCCATGATAATGCTTGCGTTCATGCGGTCTCCTCAGCCTGCCCCGGTTTGCGCGCCGATATTTTGCGGAAAAATTAGCTATGCTAGCACTACGTATTTCATATGCTCTGACGGATATCATCAAACGATGCCCAGTGGCGCATCTTATCTAAACGGCAACAGCGATTATCTTGAAGTTGCCTTACAAGCCCTCGCTAGTGCAGTGGTGGCGGAGTCAGCGGCTTCGTGTTCAACGGCCGCTTTTAAGTACGGCGACTGTCCGGCTGGGACTTTCGAATATGCCGATTGCCCCCCACGGGTGGCCGACTGCATGAATGGTTGTAAAGTTTGCAGCGAAGTGGCGCAAGGGACGGTATTTTGCGCAAAGTTTGTACGCCAGAGCAATCAGCTATTTTACTTGTGCACTAATAATATCCAGCCAGTTACTTCTCTGCCTGCGGGAGCATCTTTGATAAGCGATGAAAATATTGACGAGAGTCAAATCTTTGATGTGGTGGCGGCGAGGGCGGTAGCTGTGCAAAACGGGCAGTATGGCTGCGAAACAGCATTTCTTAAAGTAGGCGACTGTCCGGCAGGAACTTATGAACGCGTCGACTGCATTCCCGCGCATGCGGACGGCGGCACCAGCACAAGCGGAACGTATACTTATAAATGCACTTTCTAACAATATAATGACTTGACATTTATAATATTAGTGCTATTAATTACTATTACAATAGCATAAGAGGTCTGTTATGAGGATTGTAATTATTTCGCTGTTATTGCTTGCGGCTTGCGCGGGAAATAACGATATGCTGGTGCGCGTGGTGGACAAAAGAGAAGATTGTTCGCTGGCGACGAATTATGTCAGGGCTGGGCGTGTCGTCATGCCGTACCAGTATGCCCGACGCGATTACTATGTTGGCTATGATGTGCCCAAGAATGAAGAATTCGACGGGCTCGTGGATGGCGAAGTGCAAATTTCGGCGCGTATTTTTGACTCTGTGAAAAGCGGCATGCCGATAACGTTCGAATATGATCCGAAGCGCGATGATGCTAGGCGTATGCAGTCGCGCAGAATTCTTACTATAAACGGGCACGACGTAAACGAGTTTATCGCAGAGACCGGGCGCGAGGATTTAGAACGCGAATACGCGGAAAGGCGCCGCGTCGCCGAACAGGAACTGCGGCGCCAACAGGCCGATGCCGCAGCCCGTCAATCCGCCGATCTTGAAAGGCTCAGGAGCCAGTATAAAGCGAAGATTTAACCTTTTCCGATAAGGCCGATGCCGCCAGGCGATTAACGATGGGGCCGATTGTCGAAAATCAATTTGATTTTATCAGTTTTGAAGTTTATAATGTCGCGACTGCCCGCATAGTATAATGGCAGAACAGGTCCTTGGTAAGGACCAGACGCAAGTCCGATTCTTGCTGCGGGCACCATCTGAGAGTCATTGCCGGAAATATCCCTGAACAGCGTGAAAATCGGGGATAAAACCGGAGTCCTAAATTTCTGTTCCTTGTTGTATGAAATCCGGTCGGAAAAACATAAATCTAGGACTAATTGCTTGTTTCCATAGTCGCCGCTTTGCCAAGCTGTTTGCGGGCAGCTGATAAAGTCCGCT